>JBCCHV010000075.1 GCA_039028635.1 Acidobacteriota bacterium | reverse complement strand
GCGCGCGACATGCGCGCCGCCGGGCCGCGTAGGCCTGAGGAGGACGCCTTTAGCCCCGAAGTAACTATCGGCAAAAGAAGCCGTCTGCTAACCAGCAGGCGGCTACCGAGGGCGCCGAGGACGGGGCCGCCCGGGATTGGGGTGCCTGGCCGGCCGCGAGGCGCGCGACATGCGCGCCGCCGGGCCGCGCAGGCCTGAGGGGGGCGCCTTTAGCCCCGAAGTAACTATCGGCAAAAAGAAGCCGTCTGCTAACCAGCAGGCGGCTACCGAGGGCGAAAGCCCGAGGCGGCGCCGAGGGCGCCGAGGACGGGGGTGAAGGCGCGCGACATGCGCGCGCGCCTGAGGGGGGCGCCTTTAGCCCCCCTGAAACACAGCAGGCGCTGAAGAAGCCGCCACGCGGCTTTTTCAGCGCCTGCCTCAGACCTCGAACGCCTCCCAGGACTCCTTGACCTCGAGCAGTAGGGCATCGAAGGCCTCGTCGCCGCGCAGCGACTCCAGGAAGGGATCCTTCTCGGCGAGCAGCGGGTAGTTGTAGAAGCCGTTGTTGTGGGCCTGCCGCAGCCACTCGAGGGCGGCCTCCTTCTCGCCCAGCAGAGCGAAGCACTCGGCCAGATTCCAGGAGTAGAAGGGATCCGTCCGCGCCACCGCGCTGAGCTCTTCATCGACCAGCTCCCGAGCTTTGTCGACCTTCCCTGCGAGGGCGTAGCAGTAGAGCTCGGAGAGCTTGGCGAAGAAGTTCTCGGGCATGTCCCGCCGCAAGCTCTCGAACACCTCGAGACCGCGCTCGCGCTGCTCTGCCATCGCCAGGACCTGACCGTGGATGCAGCGCACCATCGGATTGCTGGGATCCATGCGGAAGCTCTTCATGAAGTATCCCAGGGCCTCCGAAAAGCGCCCGTCCATCAGCGAAAGAATGCCCGGCCAGCACTGGTAGATGGGCGTCAGGGGATCGACCTCGAGCAGCCGGCGCGTCAGCGGTCGTCCCGCCGAAGGCCTCCCCATGAATCCGTAGCAGGTGGTCAGGAAGGCCAGCGTGTCCGTATCGTTGGGGCTGGTCGCCAAAGCCTTCTGGAGCAGCCGCACGCCCTCGAGGCATTGTCCCTGGTGGATTCGGATGATGCCGAGCAGGCGGTTCCCGTGGGGGGAATCGGGCTCGATCTCAAACACCTTCTGGGCGCACTCCTCGGCCTTCTGCAGATACATCGAATCGGAGCTGATGCCGGCGTTGACGAACTGCCAGTAGACTTGACCGAGAGCCGAGATCATGAGGGCGTTCTCGGGGGCGATCTTGAGACCGTTCTGGAGGTAGACCAGAGCGCGATCGAGGGCCTCTTCCGAGTAGCGATGGACTTCCTGCTTGCCCCGCAGATAGAACTCGTAGGCCTCGACGTCGGTGATCGGGTGCTCGGCGAGGGCGCGATCCTCCTCGACACTGAGGGTGACCTTGAGAGCCTCGACGATCTTTCGCGACAGCGACTCCTGAATCGCAAAGACGTCTTCCATCGTGCCCGAGTACTTGTCGGCCCAGAGCAGCGAGTCGGTGGTGGCATCGATCAGCTTCGCCGTCACCCGCAGGCTCTCGCCGGCGCGCCGAACGCCGCCCTCCAGCACATACTGGACATTGAGCGAGCGCGCGATCGAGCGCAGGTCGTCCTGACTCTCTTTGAGGCGGTTGGTCGAGGTCCGGGAGATCACCCGCAGGGCGCGAATGTTCGACAGATCGGTGATCAGCTCGTCCGTCAGACCGTCGCTGAAGTAGTCGCTGTCCCGGTCCGGCGACAGGTTGGCGAAGGGCAGAACGACGATCGAACGATTGACGTTGGGAAAAGCCTGCGTCGGCGGCAGCAGGCCGACCGGATCAGCGCCACCGTCCTGGAGCAAACGGCCGAGATCGGTCATCAGCTCTTTCATGCGGGCGTAGCGGTGTGACCGCTCCTTGGCCAGGGCGCGGTGGAGCACGCGGCGCACGCCCGGCGCCAGGTCGGCCGGCAAGGCCGCTTCGGGCAGGTCGTCGTAGAGGATCGAATGAATGATCCCCGCCGGATGAGGTCCCTGGAACGGCCGCTCTCCGGCGAGCATCTCGAACAGCACCACCCCCAAAGCCCAGATATCGGTCTGGTCGTTGACCTCGCGCCCGGAGGCCTGCTCCGGAGACATGTAGGCCGCCGTGCCGAGCACCGTGCCCGGCTGGGTGAGCTCCATCTCGGCTCCCTCCCGAGCCAGCTTGGCGATACCGAAATCGAGGATCTTCACCTCGTCGCGATCGGTCACCATGATGTTGCCCGGCTTGATGTCGCGATGGACGATTCCCGACTCGTGGGCCCGGGAAAGACCGTTCGCCACCTGATAGACGACGCCCAGCGCATCTTCCACCGAAATCGGCCCACGGCGAATCTTCTGGCCGACCGTCTCCCCCTGGTAGTAGGCCATCACCAGGTAGAGCCGGCCATCGTCCGTTTCACCGATCTGGTGAATCGTGCAGATGTTCTGGTGATCGAGAGCCGAGGCCGCCCGCGCTTCTTGGATGAAGCGTTGTTTGGCGGCTTCGTCGGCGGTCAGGCGGGTGGAGATGAACTTGACCGCGACCTTGCGATGGAGATCGACATCCTCGGCGCTGTACACCACGCTCATCCCGCCGCGACCGATCTTGCCGAGCACGCGGTACTGGCCCACCGTCTGACCGACCATGGTGCGCCGGCCCTCGGGGGAGGGCTTTCCGACCGGTAGGCCTCTAGTTTCTTCCATCGCCGTAGAGATGCAGGAGTTCCCGGAAGACCCCGGTGACCTTCTCCATGGTTTCGAAGGCACTGATGGCGATCCAGGACTCCTGCTCCGCGGTCAACGGAAGCTGGTCGAGGAGCGCAAAGATTTCATCGGCATGCTCGAGATCGAGGGTGGCGTGAGCTCGCAGCATACGGAAGGCGGAGCGGGGAAAGCCGGTGTGGCGCTCGACCTGCTCGAGATGCTCGAGAGTCGGCGGAAAACCCTCGAGGACAGCGAAATAACCCAGCAATGCCACCGGATGGACCCGGTGAACCCAGTAGTACTGTGGACCGATCAACGACGCGACGGAAGCCGAAGCGGCCTGTCGCTCGACCTCGGCCCGACCGTAGCCGAGCACTTCGAGATCGGCGAGCAGCCAATCCGGGTGTTCTTCCTCGTCGGCGATGTGGCGCTCGAGATACTCCCCGAGCATGGCAGCCGCCGCGTCCGAAGAGGCCAGCTCGCGGCAGCGAAGCTCGGCGGCCCGCATCACCTCGATGCTGGTGCAGGCAGCGGAATAGACCCGCATATAGAAGAACGGGAGCATCTCCCGGAGACGGGGATGCTCCCAGAACTTTTCGGTGACTTCCGCCAGCCAGGGCTCGGCGAGGCGTAGCTTGCGTTCGAGGAGCTTGCCACGCCCAGGCCGCGGCGTGCCGCCCTCGAGTGCCGTAGCGGTCACCTCGCCCTCCCGGAGAGATACTTCACCGGACCTCCTTTGGCGGCAGCAGGAGACGAGGGCCTTCACCGCAGCGGTACGACCGACCGCCACCGGCAAAGGCCGAGCTCTGCTCCGGGGAGCTCCTCGAGCTCAGGCTTCGAGGGAGTGGTCAGATCGGGAAAGCCGGTCGAGCGTCGCCGCGCCCCTTCGCCACTGTTCCCAACTTCTTATGGATGTTGATCAGGGTGTCGACCTCTTCCGTCGACAAGCCGTTGATCAGATTCTTCTCGTCATCGTTCAGGATCGTGGCGTCCGCCACACCTTCTGTGTGCAGTCGATCGACGTGAGATTCCATTGCTCTCTCCTACCCAACTAGTTATTCCGAGTACCCACATATCCAACGGCGCCCAACGCAAATTACCTTGCGACACTGGATGAGACCTTGGAATTGTAGCATGACGGGAGATGCAACAAGCCCTCAAAGGCTCAAAAACGACAGCCCTTTGAAGGCCTTCCGGAGGACAGAGCAGCCGCCCCCGAAGGCCTCCGCGAGGACCGCCTGTGCGGCCCACTACGAGCGCGGGAAATACCTACTCCTCAGGCAGATTCTCGACCAACCAGGCGAAGGCCTCGATACGGTCCGAGATACCCTCCGGAATCTCGACGATGGCCGCCTCGACCTTGCGCACGTCCTCCTGCGAATCGATGCCGAAGTGGCTCACCATCTTCTGGACCATGGCCAACACCTCGTAGCCCTGCTTGCGGTTGAACTGGGTCTCTTCGATCTTCGAAGCCCCCGTTCCCACAGCGGTCCAGATGTACTCGCCCTGCAGATCACCTCTCGATACTCGGATCACGGCAACCCCCTCTTCGTGCAATTACCACCGTGCCCCTGGCGGGGCAGATTATGCGTACCGATTCATGATTCTAGCCGGGAAAGCACGGTCCTGCGATGGTGGGCCGTGAGGGAATCGAACCCACGACCATCGGATTAAAAGTCCGGTGCTCTACCTGGCTGAGCTAACGGCCCGGGGAAGTATAGCCGAACGTCGAGGGCCGATTCACAGCCTTCGCTGAGGTTGAGGATCACGAATAAAAGTTAGCGCTCGCGCGATTAATTGTATACACTAAGGAGGTATGCCGCTGCCCGATCCAACTCCTCCCAAGGAACTCTTTCACCGCTACCTCGTCGCCAACCTCGAGGTGTGGTCGAACGTCGTCCTGCCCGGTCGCCGCATCCGCCGGACGGAGGTGCCGAAGCGCCTGCGGGAGTTGGGCTTCCAGCCCTGGGGAGGCTACGAGACCCCGGTCATCACGCGCCTCGAGGGCCGCGGTCAGGTGGCCGGCCTCGACACCGCCTATGAAGCCCAGTGGCGAGGCGCCGAAGCCTGTCGCCTGTGGCTCGACGGTCACGGTCAGTTCGAGATTCAGCGCCTGTCCCACGGCATTCTGCTGTACTTCCGGGGCGACCAGGCGCCGCCCGATGACATTCTCCTCGGTCCTCCCCTACTGCTGGTCCTCACCCTCGGGAGCATCTACACCCTGCACGCCAGCGCTCTGACCATGAGCGGCCGATCGATCGCCTTCTGCGGTGAAAGCGGCGCCGGCAAGTCGACCGTGGCCGCTCTCTTCGCGCGCCGCGGCTGGCGACGCTTGGCCGACGATCAACTCGCCGTGCACTGCGATGGCGGCCCCGGACTGGGCGCGCCCCAACCCCTCCCGCAGCTCAAGCTGCCACAGCAGGATCGCGGCAGCGGTCCGCCCCCCTTGACCACCGTCTACGCCCTCAAGCCGTCGCAGCGCCAGACGAGTCGCTTCACTCGGCTGCAAGGGGGCCAAGCGGTGCACGAGGTCCTGGCGGCGATCACGCCCTTCTCGCTTTACTCCCCCAGCCTCGGGGGACGGGCCCTGGCGGCCGTCGGCCGGGCCGTCAGCACGGCCAGCCTGAAGGTCCACCGGATCGACTATCCGCATCGGCCCCAGGCCCTCGAAGAGGTCTATCGGGAAATCGCCGAGGACTCGACGGAGGTGCTGTCGGCATGAGAGTTCGCCTCGCCCCGAACATCGTCGTCCACCCCCTGACGGCCGAGGAGCGGGTCATCCTCGACGCCCGGGAGAGTTACTTCTACGGCACCTACGGCTTGGCCAGCCGCATCCTGGATCACCTCCAGGAGCATCAGGACTCGACGGCCGCCGGTCACGCCTTCGACGGCGAAGCGCCGCGGCAGGCCGCCGCGCTGACGGAGGCCCTGTTGACGGCCGGGATCCTGGAACCGGTGGCACCGCCAGCGGCGCGCCCCCGGAGCGCGACGGCGGTGGTCGATGAGAGCCAGATCACGGACTTCGTCGCCAGCGGCGAAGCCGAGCGGCGCGCCTGCTTACTGCGGCATGGCAGCGTTCGCAGCCTCACCTTGGGTCCCTCCGCGGGGGTGGGCGAGAGCGGAAACCCCTTGATCTTCCGTTCGCCTTGACCGGCGAAGGTCGAACTTCAGGAGGTCCACGATGAGCCTCTCCAACGCTTGTCCCGGCAACCGCCGCGGCGGACGGTATCTGGCGGCCACTCTCCTCCTCGCCACGCTCCTTCTCTGCCTGGCGTGGCCGGCGGACCTCGAGGCTCAGACCGTCATCCGCAGCTTCGACAACAGCACCGCCGGCGCCATTCCCTTCACCAGCACCGTCGTCGACACCAATCCGCCGGTCGACTGCCCGGCGGGCCCCAACCTCAGCCGCACCTTCGTCGTCGCGGACGACTTCGCCATCGATGGGGTCGCCCTCGGTCTACGCATCGACCACACCTCCCGGGACGATCTGGTGGTAGTCCTCGAGTCGCCCATCGGCACCCGCATCACCGTCCTCAACGACACCTCCTTCGATCCCGACGACAATTACGACCTCCTGCTCTCGCCCGATGCCGAGGTCACCGACCCGGACGATGGCGACGGTGACAACACCGGCGAGCCCTTTTACCACCGCGATATCGACGTCGACGACCTCGACGCCTTCAACGGAACTCCCGCCATGGGAACCTGGACGCTTTACCTGTGCGACGACACCATCGGCACCGACGGAACCTTCCAGTCGGCGCGTCTCATCCTGCAGGAGACCGGCCTTCAGACTGCCGCCTGCTCCGGCACCGTGACCTACGACTGGGCGAGCAACGGTGACGATCTTCCCTTCACCACCACCACTTTCTCCGACGTCACCCTCACCGAAGTGTCGACCAGCGACATCTTCGGCAACGCCCTCGCCAGCTCCGATTTCGAGACCGAAACCGGCACCCAGGGCGGCCACACCGGCTACTACAACATGGGCTTCGACGTCACCGCCGCAGTCGCCCCAGACATCAACTCCGACGAATCGAGCGGACTGAGCGCCACCTTCTCTTTCTCGCCGCCGGTGCGGGACCTGACCTTCGACCTCCTCGACGTCGACTTCATCACCGGCAGCGATACCGCCAACGGTGGCTTCGAGGATCTGGTGCGCATTCTCGCGGTCGACGCCTTGGGCAATCGGCTGGCCTACCAGACGCAGGACGCCGACGGGGGTACCGATCCCGACCTGATCGGCGATCTGTGGGACGGCGACGTCACCGCCGGCACCGGCTCGTCGGCCAATAATCCGCGCTACTTCATCGCCGGTCCGGTCGCCCAGATCAGCGTCGAGTACTTCCAGGGGAACTTCCCCAATCAACCGGGCAACCAGTTCATCGGCATCTCGGACTTCGTGCTCTGCGCCTATGACTTCGGCGATGCCCCAGCCTCCTACTCCACCTCCCTGGGGGCCGGCGCGCGCCACGTCCTGTCTTTCCGCCAGCTCTATCTCGGGACCACCGCTCCCGACGGCGAGGGCGACGGCCAGCCGGTGGCCGCCGGCGCCGACAACAACGGCGCCAATGGCGACGGCGGCGACGAGGAGGGGGTCGCCGCCTTTCCTTCGTCATCGACCCTCGGCGGGACCTACACAGTCCCGGTGACGGTGACCAACGAGACCGGCAACGGCGCCAATCTCTGCGGCTGGTTCGACTCCGGCCAGGACGGCACCTTCGAAGCCGACGAAGCGGTCTGCGTCACGGTACCGGCGAGCGGCAGCAACAGCGCCTGCAGCGACCTCGGCAGCACCTTCTCTTGCTCCCTGGCCTTCACGGTCCCGGTGGCCGATCGTGCCAACTCCGGCGACTTCTACTTCCGCTTCCGAGTCACCAGCGACAGCCTGACGACCAGCGAGCCGACCGGTTCGAAGAGCGACGGCGAGGTCGAGGACTACCGCGTCGCCATCTCTTCCCTGCCGGTCACCCTGACCTCCTTCCGCAGCCAGCGTCGAGACGGTCAGGTGCACTTCGAGTGGCAGACCGAGTCGGAGACCACCCACGTCGGTTTCTACCTCTACGATCCGGATGGACGCCGCCTCCACCAGCGCCTGATTCCGAGCCGCAGCCTCGAGTCCTTCGCTCCCCAGAGCTACGTCGCCACCCTCCCCGCCTCCAAGGTCGAGGCGGTGTATCTGTCGGAGGTCGACCGCCGAGGGCGGGAAGCCTGGTACGGCCCTTTCGAGGTCGGCTCCAACCACGGCCGGCCCAGCCTGGCTCGAGAGATCGACTGGACCGCCGTGCGCCGCGAGCTGCAGGCCGATGAGTCGAAGGAGCGCCGCGCCCAGGCCACGCTGGCCGCTCTACAGATCGACCAGGACGGCCTCTACCGATTCACCCACGACCAGTTGCTGGCGGCAGGCATCGATCTCACCGGGATCGCGAGTGGCGAGCTCGCCCTGTGGAGCGAGCGCCAGGGTGACCAGGCCATCGCCGTTTCCGGAGGCCCCATCTTCGGTGACGGATCGACCGTCACCTTCTATGGCGAAGCCATCGCCGACAGCCTCCACACCGACACCAATGTCTACTTCTTCGGCCCGAATCCGCGTCGGACCCGCCGCATCGAGAGAGCTCGCGGGACTCCCACGACGCGCTCCGAGACCACCTATCGGGGCCGGCAGGAGGTCGATCGCAACCTGCAGTACAGCTTCGCCTCACCGACCGGTGATCCCTGGTTCGAAGCCCGTCTGCTGGCTCGCGGAGAGGCCGTCAGCCAGCGCTTCGAGATCGACCTCGACAACCTGGTACCGGGCGAGGAAGGTGAGCTCGAGCTGGTGATCTGGGGCGTCACCGACTGGCCCGGCGACGCCCCGGACCATCACCTGCTGGCGAGCTTCAACGGCTACCCGATCCTCGACCACCGCTTCGATGGCCTGGCGGAGCAGCGCTTCCGTATCCCCCTGGAGGCATCCTGGCTACGTGACGGCGTCAATCAGCTCGACATCACCGTCCCCGGCGATACCGGCTTCGACTTCGACCTGATTCACGTCGACCGCTATCGCGTCGACTACCAGCGACGCCTCGCGGCCCGCCAAGATCGGCTGCAGTTCTCGAGCCGCGGCGCCAGCTTCGAGGTCACCGGATTCACCCGCGGCGATCTCGAGGTCTATGCCCGCACCGGCCGCGGTCTGGTCGAGCTGGTCGGTGGCGAGCTCGGCAGCGGCTTCTCGGGACACCAGGTCCGCTTCAGAGGCCTCGGCGAAGGCGACGGCGAATACCTGGTGGCCTCCTCCCACGGGCTGCGACAACCGCGAATCCGGGCCCTGCCGACAGAGCCTCCCGTGCTGCAGGATGCGGCGGCGAACTATCTGATCATCACCCACCCGCTGTTCGTCGATCACCTCGCTCCGCTGGTGGCGGCGCGGCGCGCCCGCGGCTTGACGCCGAAGGTGGTGATGGTCGACGACATCTATCGCGCCTACAGCGGCGCGGTGATCGATCCGGAAGCGATCCGCAGCTACCTGCGAGAGCTGCCGTCGCTGCGCTTCGTGCTACTCGTCGGCGGCGACACCTACGATTACCGCGATCACCTCGGCATCGGCTCCGTGAGCTTCGTACCCTCGCCCTATCGCGCCACCGACCGGATCGTTCGCTTCGCGCCGGTCGACCCCCTGTTGGGAGATCTCGACGACGACGGCATTCCCGAGATCCCGGTGGGCCGTTGGCCAGTCAGAACGGTCGCCGAGCTCGATCTGGTGCTCGCCAAGACACTCGCCTTTCCGGCGGCCCGGCGGCACGCCCTGCTGGTCTCCGATGACGAAGCGAGCGGTCGATACGGTGGCTCGGCCAACGACATGGCGGAGCGGCTGCCGCGTTCTTGGCAGCATCAGCTGGTGAACCTCGACCATCAGCCCTTGGACGACGCCCGCTCGGCCCTGCTGACGGCCTTCGACGAGGGGCCCGGGCTGATCGCCTTCGTCGGCCACTCCGGACCGACCTCGTGGACCTTCGACGGCTTGTTCCGGGCCTCCGACGTCGACCACCTCGGCAATCACGGGCAGCCTTCTCTGGTCGCTCAGTGGGGTTGCTGGAACACATACCACGTGTCGCCCCGTTACGACACCCTCGGCCACCGTCTGCTGCTCGCCGGACCACAGGGTGCCGCCGCCGTCGTCGGCGCCGCAACCCTCACCGAAGGCTCCCTCGAAACCCTCATGGGGCCCGACTTCCTCGCCCGCTTGCTGGCTCCCGAGGCCACCGTCGGCGAGACCATGATCGCGGTCAAGCGGGAGCTGGCGGTGCAACGACCGGAGCAGGCCGATATTCTCCTCGGGTGGACTCTCCTCGGCGACCCGGCGCTTCTCTTGCCCCGCCCTTGAAGCCGGCCTCGGCAAGCGGTCTTCCCTTCGAGGATCCGATTCGGATCGCCCGGGAGACTCCCCGGTCCGGCTTCGCCCTGCTCTTCCGACGCAACGGCCGCCCTGCCGAGGAGCGTGGCCTCGAGGCATCGGCCGATCTCCTCGGCGGCACCGGCCCGGACGGCCGTGGCGCCTGGAGCCAAGGGCCCTTCGCGGCGATCCAGCACGCCCACTGGACGACCGACGAAGAGATCGATTCGGTAGTGCCCTTCGTCTCGCCCGGGAGCGGCGTCGTGATCCTCTTCCAGGGCCGCCTCGACAATCGTCCGGAGCTCTCCGCCAGCGCGACCGAAAGTGATGCCGCGGTGGTCGCTCGCGCCTACGAGCGCTGGGGCGAGGCCGCCTTCGAGCGCTTTCTCGGACCGTTTGCGCTCGCCCTCTACGAGCCGCGGGACAAGCGCCTCCTGCTGGCTCGCGACCCCCTGGGGAGCCGGGCCCTTTTCTGTCACCGGCGATCGGATCTCCTGATCGCGGCCACCGAGGAGCTCGCCATCATCGGCCACCCGGAGGTCGAAATGGAGCTCGACCGCCAGCGGATGAGTCAGTTCTTCGCGGTCCGCGAGCTCACCGGCCGACGGACCTTCTTTCAGGGTGTCGAGCAGCTCCTTCCGGGAGAGATCCTCGCCATCACCGGGGACGATGAAAAGGCGACGCGCTGGTGGCCCTTCGTTCCCCATGCCGCCCCCTTGCGGGCCTCGCCGCGAGTTCGCGCCGAGGCCTTTCGCGGCACCGTCGCCGAAGCCGTCCGCTGCCGCCTGCGGTCACGCTCGCGCACCGCGGTGTCCTTGAGCGGCGGCCTCGACTCGACCGCCCTCGCCGCCCTCGCCGCCGAGATCGGCCCGCCGCCGCTGGCCGTGTCCTGGACCTTCGACCGCTTTCCTCGCTGCGACGAGCGGACCTACACCCGGCCTCTGATCGCGGCCCACTCACTGCCCTTTCGCGAAGTCCTCTGCGACGATGCCGGGCCGCTGACAGAGCTGCCCAGTTGGCCGCTGCACCCCACCACTCCGGAGCAGAACGCCTATCGACGCTTTCATCAGCGAAGCTACGCCGCGATTGCCGACGCCGGGCTCTCGGTCCAGCTCTCGGGCATGCTGGGAGATCAGCTCTATGGCGGCACCGAACGCTGGCTTTGGGAGCTGCTACGCAGCGGCCGCTTCGCCACCGCGGCGCGGGCCAGCGTCGGAGCCGGCGGAGCCCGCCGGCTCGCCGGAGCCGGCCTCCCGCCACGGGTCGCCGCCCGACTGCGACGACGCTCCGATGCCCCGCCGTGGCTCACCGCCGAGGCCCGCCGCACCCTTCCCGCAGAGCCACCCTGGCCCCAAGAGGCGGCGCGCTCGCGCCGACCGACCCAATACCTACGTCTGCTCGAGCTGATGAACGGTCACGGCTTCGCCGTCGAGCGCTTCTTCGCCGCCCGCCACGGTGTCGAGGTGCGGTATCCGCTGCACGACCGCAGGGTCGTCGAGCTCGCCCTGCGCTTGCCGACGGAGGATCTGCGGTGGCGCGGCCAGGGGCGACCCGTGATTCGCCGGGCCCTGCGCGGCCGAGTGCCGGACGAGATCCTCAACCGCCGCGACAAGACCTCCTTCGAGCTCGTCTTCTGGGACGCTCTGGAGCAGGCCCCCACGGAGGCCTTGCTGGCCGCGGAGGACGCCTCCTGGCAGCAGTGGGTGCGAGCCGACTGGCTGGACCGAGCGCGCCGACGGGACCGGGGCAGCGCCGGGATCGTGCTCTGGACCTGTCTCTGCTTCCAGCTCTGGACGGCGCGGGCTCTGCCCAGCCTGCGAGCCTGGAAACGCCGCTCGATCAGCGGTCGTCAGTAGTGGATCAGGGACTCGACGGAGTAGCCCTCGAGGCGCTGGCGGCCAGCCAGGAAGTCGAGCTCGACGATGAAGCCGAGACCCGCGACCTCGCCTCCCTGGCTCTCCACCAGGTTACAGGTCGCTTGGGCCGTGCCGCCGGTGGCCAGCAGGTCGTCGACGATCAGCACGCGCTCCCCCTCGGCCACGGCGCCGGCATGCATCTCGAGACGGTCGCTGCCGTACTCGAGGTCATAGCTCTGCCCCACCGTCTCCCCCGGTAGCTTGCCGGGCTTTCGCACCGGCACGAAGCCGGCATTGAGGTTGTAGGCCACGCTCGGTCCGAAAAGAAATCCCCGAGATTCGATCGCCACCACCTTGTCGATCTCGCGCTGCGAGAAGAGCCACACGAACCGGTCGATGGTCTTGCGCAGGCCGAGCGGATCCTCGATCAGGGTCGTGATGTCGTAAAACAGAATGCCGGGCTTCGGGAAATCGGGGATCTCGCGAATCAGAGCCTTGAGGTCGTTCATCGGATGCTCCAGGGGTGCGGTCTCACGGACAGTCCTCGCGATACCTCAGGATTGCTCCTCGGGGGACGCTTCCGAGTCTCGGGAGGCTCGTCGCAAGCCACCGCCGGCGAAAACGAAGCCCGCGATCAGCAACACGACAAAGGCCAGACTGAGCCAGTCGAGATAGTTCTCGATGAACTCTCGAATCGGCTCTCCGAAGAAGTACAGCAAGGTCGCCAGGGCAAAGAAACGAAGGCTGCGTGCCAGGATCGAGGCGACCAGGAAAACCCGGAAGTTGATCGCGAAGGCGCCGCCGGAAAGGGTGAACACCTTGTAGGGAATCGGGGTCAGCCCGGCGATGCCGATGGCCCAGGCGTTGTAGCGGTCGAAGTAGCGCTCGACGGACTCGAGGCGCTCCGCCTTGAATAGCTTCTGCAGTAAAGGCCGTCCGCCCCAGCGGCCAATGCCGTAGCCGGCGACGCCCCCGAGAACGGATCCGGCACTGCACAGGCCGGCGAACAGAAAGGCCCGACTGGGATCGCCGATGCAGAGGGGAATCAGCAGGACATCCGGCGGGATCGGAAAAAAGCTGCTTTCGGCAAATGCGATGAAGAACAGGGCGGTAGCGCCGGACGGGCTGTCGGCGAACCCTTCGACCCAGTGCAGAAGCTCGAGGAGAGCTCCCTTGAGGGCTTCGAACCAGTGCTTGATGGTCTCCATCGACGTGCAGCCTCTCGAGTATTGCGTTACCGGACGGACGCGGTCAGAGCTCCGGCCAGCCGTGACGCCCGACCAAGGGCACGAAGGTCACGGCCTCACCGGTCTGCCGGATGATCTCGCCTTCGGCAGTTTTTTGATACATGGTCAGTCGCTGGCCAGAGCGATCCCCTTCCGGTACCAGCAGACGTCCACCGGGGCCGAGCTGATCGATCAGCGGGCGCGGCACCGCCGGGGCTCCGGCGGTCACCAGGATGCGATGAAAGGGCGCCACGTCGCTCCAGCCGACGGTGCCGTCGAAGGTCTGCACCTTGACGTTGTCGAGGCCGAGCTGCCGCATCCGCCGAATCGCCCGGCGGGCCAGCTCCGGCACCCGCTCGAGACTGTAAACGCGGCGTGCCAGGCGCGCCAGGATGGCGGTCTGGTAACCCGAGCCGGTGCCGATCTCGAGCACCGAATGCTCCGCCTCGACGGCCAGGAGCTCGGTCATGCGGGCCACCACATAGGGCTGCGAGATGGTCTGATTCGACCCGATCGGCAGAGCGTGATCACCGTAGGCCTGAGCGGCGAGGTGCTCCGGCACGTAGTCGTGGCGAGGAATCTCCGCCATCGCCTGCAGCACCCGTGGATCGGACACCCCGCGAGCGGCGATGTGCTTCCGCACCATGCGCTGGCGCAGATAGGCATAGTCGGGCATCAGCCGAGATCGCCGTCCGAGAGCTGCTGCGCCAGGCCGGCGAAGTGCTCGATGCCGTCGTAGTCGGTGAGGTCGAGATGAAGCGGCGTCACCGAGACGCAGCCCTCCGCGATGGCGCGATGGTCGGTGCCTTCCTCGTCGGCCCAGACCGGCGTCCCGGCGATCCAGAAGTGCTCCCGGCCGCGGGGATCCTTCTCGCGCACGATGGTCTGCTCGTAGCGCCGTTTGCCGAGACGGGTCGTGCGCACGCCGCGCAGCTCACCGGGAGGGAAATTGACGCTCAGCAGGAGGTCCTCGGGCAGCGGAGCGGCCAGCAACCGCGCCACCATCGAGCGCGCGAAGCGCGCCCCGGCATCGAAGCTGAAGGGCTCGCCGATGCACTGGCTGAGGGCCAGCGACGGAATGCCGAGGAGATTGCCCTCGAAGGCGGCGCTGACGGTTCCCGAGTAGGTGACGTCGTCTCCCAGATTGGCGCCGAAGTTGATCCCCGAAACCACCAGATCCGGCGGGTCGTCGGCCAGCAGATGAAGCACCCCCAGGTTGACGCAATCGGTGGGCGTGCCGTCGACCGTGTACCACCCCGCCTCGAGCTTGCGTAGACGCAAGGGTCGATGCAGCGTCAGGGAATGACCGGAGGCGCTCTGCTCGCGATCCGGGGCAACGACCAGGACCTCGGCCACCGACTCCAGCGACTCGGCGAGCAAACGAATGCCTTCGGAGAAAACTCCGTCGTCGTTGGTGACCAGAACTCGGCTCATCGCTCGAAATACTTGCCGACGATCGGTCTCAGCTTGTCGAGGGTGGCCTCGGGAACGCCGCTGGGATCGCTGACCAGGGCGAACTCGAGGGCCGAGCTGCAGTCCGGTGACGGAGCCCCCGGAGCGCTCAGGGCAGCCACCGCCCGGCGCACCGTCTCCTGGCCGAGGACGGCATTCTGTCGTAGCACCGCGAGCACCGCCTCGACCTCGACCGCCTCTTCGCTCTCATGCCAGCAGTCGTAGTCCGTCACCATCGCCAAGGTGGCGTAGGACAGCTCCGCTTCGCGCGCCAAGCGAGCCTCCTGGAGGTTGGTCATGCCGATGATGTCCATACCCCACTGGCGGTAGGTGTGAGACTCCGCCCGGGTCGAGAACTGGGGCCCCTCCATGCAGACATAGGTACCGCCCCGATGCACCGTCGCTCCGGCCTCCTCGGCGGCCGCCGCGAGCACCCCCTGGAGAGCCGCGCTCACCGGATCCGCCAGCGAGACGTGGGCCACCAGTCCCTCGCCGAAGAAGGTGTCGGCGCGATGACGAGTGCGGTCGAAGAACTGATCCGGCACCACCACGTGCCCCGGAGCGTAGGCTTCCCGCAGCGAGCCGACGGCGCTGACGGAGATCAGCCAATCGACGCCGAGAAGCTTGAAGCCGAAGATATTGGCGCGGTAGTTGACCTCCGTCGGCAAAAGCCGATGGCCGCGACCGTGGCGCGGCAAGAAGGCCACCGGCACGCCATCGAGGTGGCCCAGCATGTAGCAGTCGGAAGGGTCTCCGAAGGGTGTCGCCAGGCGTCGCTCGGTGAGGTCCTCGAGACCGTCCATGGCGTACAGTCCGCTCCCGCCGATCACTCCGATCCGTACCTTCTCCATCGCGTCAGTCCTCTGGGGTCAGGTCTTTTGCTCGGCGATGGCGGCGGTGATCGCCAGCGCCGTAGCCAGCGCCCGGCGCCCCTGCGCACCATCGACAAAGGGCACCGTCTCTCCGCGACAGGCAGCGGTAAAAGCCTCGAGCTCGGCGCGTAGCGGCTCGCGCGACTCCACCGCCTGGTCATCGGGCACGATCTTCCGCAAGGCCTCCCCGTCTTCCAGTCGGAAGCCCTTGATCTCCTGCTTCTGATAGTCGAGGGAGTAGTAGCGCTGGGGCTGGAAGACCCGCAGCTTGCGAACCCGCTCGGCCGACACCCGCGAGGCGGTGAGATTGGCCACCGCCCCGGATTCGAGCTCGATGCGGACATTGGCGATGTCGATCCGGGGGGACAGGACGTCGATGCCCGTCGCTCGGACCTCCGCGATCGGGCTGGGATCGAGGGCGTGGAGAATCTGCAGGTCGTGGATCATCAGGTCGAGAACCACGTCGACATCGAGGCTGCGCGGCGTGAAGGTCGACAGCCGCTGGACTTCGAGAAAACGGGACGGCTGCCCGAGGGCGAGGAGAGCCTGAACCGCCGGGTTGTAGAACTCGACATGGCCGACGGCGAGCACCGTTCCGGGCGTCTTCTCGGCGGCGGCCAGCAGGCGATCGGCCTCCGCGAGGGAGCTCGCCATCGGCTTCTCCACCAGGACGTGGATGCCGCGCTCGAGGAGCGGAGCCCCGAGATCGGCATGGGCCACCGTCGGCGCCGCCACCACCACCACCTGGGCAGCGTCGGCGACATCCTCGAGGCGGTCGAAGGCGCGGGTACCGTGGTCGTTCACAGCCCGCGCCGCATTCTCCGGCTCGGTGTCGAAGATTCCGACCAGCTCCACGCCCTCCATCGAGGCGAGGATGCGAGCGTGGTGATAGCCCAGAGAGCCGACCCCGATGACGGCGCAGCGCAGGGTGTCAGCCATGGCGACCTCCGCGATCACCGCGGCTACCGGGCAGCGCTTTGACGTAGCCACGCTTGGCCGAGGTGACGAAGTCGATCAGGAAGTCGACCTCGGCGTCGCCCTCCAGATCCTCGCCCATCGCCGCCACCGCCTGCGAAGTGTTGAGGCCCGAATTGAGCAGCAAACGCAGGGCTTGCTCGAGGCGCTTGATGCTCTCGCGCGCCACTCCTTTGCGACGCAGTCCGACGGTGTTGAGACCGTAGCAGGCGGCCTTCGCGCCGACCGTCTTGACGAACGGCAGGGCGTCCATGGTGATCACCGAGTAGCCCCCGATATAGGCGTGCCGCCCGACGCGGCAAAACTGATGGACGGCGCTGTTGGCGCCGATGGTGGCATCGTCCTGGACCTCGACGTGACCGGCGAGGGTGGCGCCGTTGACGAACACCGTCCGGCTGCCGACCTGGGCATCGTGGGCGACGTGGGAGTAGGCCATGAACAGGTTGTCGTCACCGATCCGGGTCACTCCCCCGCCGACGCCGGTGCCGCGATGGATGGTGCAGAACTCGCGGAAGTGGTTGCCGTCGCCGACCTCGAGGAAAACGTCCTCGCCCTCGAACTTCAGGTCCTGTGGCTCGAAGCCGATACAGGCATGGGGAAAGACTCGGTTGCTGCGACCGAGGCGGGTCGCCGCCTGCACGCTGGCCAGGGAGCCGATCTCGCAGCCTTCACCGATCACCACATCGGGGCCGATGACGGCGTAGGCTCCGACCTCGACGCCTTCCGCCAGCTGCGCCGAAGAATCGATCACCGCGGTGGGATGAATCTTGCTCGCCATCGGACTAGCGGTCGACCATCGCCGAAGAGAGCACGGCTTCGGTGGCCACCTGACCGTCCACCAGGGCACGCCCGGCGAGGCGGCAGAAGCGCGGCTTGAAGCGCAGAATCTCGACCTCGTAGCGCACCTGGTCCCCCGGAATCACCGGCCGACGGAACTTGGCCTTCTCGATCGAGGTGAAGTAGAGCAGCTTGTTGTCCCGGTCGGGGTGATCGTGCAGCACCAGGCAGCCCCCGGCCTGCGCCAGCCCTTCGATCAGGAGCACTCCCGGAACCACCGGATGGCCGGGAAAGTGGCCGGCGAAGAAGGGCTCGTTGATGGTCACGTTCTTGATCGCCACGATGCGCTCACCGGCCACCATCTCCAGCACTCGGTCGACGAGCAGGATGGGGTAGCGATGGGGCAGCATCGACAGAACCCAGCGAATGTCCCAAGGGCCGTCTTCGGCGCTCACGTCAGCTCTCCTCTCCACTCTCGACTTCGCTTTCCGACTCGCGACGGCTCAGTCGTCGTTCGAGCTCGGCGAGGCGCTTCGCCATCGTCTCGAGCTTGCTCTGCAGAACCACCTGGCGGCGCCAGCGACCGAGATCGCCGGCCGGGATCCCTGCAACCTTGATCCCCGCCGGCAGCGACCCCATGACCGCGGCCTTGCCGGCGACCTGGGTGCCATCCCCCACCTCGAGGTGTCCGGTGGCACCACTCTGACCGCCGAAGACCACCCCTTTGCCGAGGCGAGTGCTCCCCGCGAGGCCGGCCTGCCCGGACAGAATGCAGGCCTCCCCCAACGTTGAGTTGTGGCCTATTTGGACCAGATTATCAATCTTGGAGCCGGCCCCGATACGGGTTTCCCCGAGGGTGGCGCGATCGATCGCGGCGTTGGCTCCGACCTCGACCCCGGCCTCGATCACCACCCGGCCGACCTGCGGCACCTTGCGATGGCCGCGGGCGTCGGAAGCGTACCCGAATCCGTCGGCTCCGAGAACGGTTCCAGAGTGAATTTCGCAGCCCTCTCCAAGCTCGGTGCCGGGATAGAGCACGACGTGGGGGTAGAGGTAGCAGCCGGCAGCGATCTGACAGCCCTCCCCCACCACCACATGGGCCGACAGCACCGCGGCAGCGATGCGAGAGCCCGACCCGACCACCGCGTAGGGACCGATGGTGGCGCCGGGGTCGATGTCGCTGTCTTCGGCGACGACCGCCGTCGGATGAACTCCAGGGGCCGGCAGATCCTTGGGATACAGGAGGTCGAGGAGCTCCGCCATCGCGTGGCGCGGCTGATCGTGGATCAGGAGAGGCCGGGCACGAGGATCCTCGAGGCCCGGGGGAACCAGCAGGGCCGCGGCCGAGCTGTCGGCCGCGGCGCGCCGAAAGCGGCGGCTGAGGAAGGGCGCGAGATCGGTCTTGCCGGCGTCTCCGAGGTTACGCAGGTCGGCGATCTCGAGCTCACGGTCGCCCTCGACGCGACCGCCGAGGGCCTCCGCCAGCTCCCCGAGGCTGGGCACGTCAGCTACCCGAATCGAGGCGCTGAATCACCGCATCCGTGATGTCGACCTGCTCGGAGGCGAAGATCAGGCCGCTCTCGAACTTGCGGAAAATCATCGTCAGGCCCTGCTCCTTGCCGTAGGCGGTGATGATCGGCATGACCTTGCGGTCGATGTCGGCCAGGATCTCCTCACGACGCTTGTTGAGGTCGCGATTGGCGTCGTCCTGGAAGCGGCGCAGCTCGATGGTGAGGTCCTCGGCCTGGCGCTGCAGCTCGGCGAGCTTGTCCTCGGACAGGGAAAGGGCACCGTCGGCCAAGCGCTTACGCAGCTCTTCGAGCTCCTTCTGCTTGGTCTCGCCTTCCTTCTGCTTCGAATCCGTGAGGGTGCGCAGCTCGTCGAGGGCGGTCTTGCCGGTCTGCGACTCGAGCAGCACCTTCTCGGTGTTGATGACGGCGATCTTCATGTCCTGGGCGCTGGCCGTGCCGGCCGCCAGGAAACCCACGAAGAGCAGGGCGATCATGAGACGCACGAGGGGCGAAGTACTCTGGAACATCGGTCTTTCTCCTTCGGTTACTGAGGGCCTCTAGCTTAGAAGCTGCTGCCGATCGTGAACTGAAACTGCTCGAATTCGTCGAACGGCTCGGGGTTCAGGTTGAACGCATAGATGAAACGCAAGGGAGCACCGAACACCGGTACCAGCACCCGCAACTCCGCTCCCGCCGTGTAGCGCAAGTCGCTCGGATCCAGGGAGACGTCGGGAGCCCAGGTCTGGGCCGCATCGGCGAAGAGGATGACCCGAAAGGGGCCGCCGGCGAGGTAATGATATTCGAGGTTGGCCTGAACGTAGCGGTCGCCGCCGATCACCAAGCCGGATTCGTCGCGAATCAGGTTGCCGCCGGCGTCGCGCGGAAAGAGGGAGCGCCGGGCGTGGCCACGGATCGAGCGCTCGCCGCCGAGAACGTAGTACTCGAACACCGACAGCAGTCCCTCGCCGAAGGGCTCGATGTAGCCGCCCTCCAGGTTGACCGCCACGATGTGCTTGGTCGGGTAGTCGTTGAGCGGCTGGAAGAGGCTGAGCTTGAGCTCCGGCCGAATGAACTCATTGGTGCCGCCGAGGAAGCCGCCGGAGTACTCCGTCGACAGCGAGAAGCGCCGCCCGCGGGTGGGCTCGAAGCGGTTGTCGATGCTGTTGAAGGACCAGATCGGCCGGATCGACGAGCTGTCGATGTCGCGCTCGAAGGTGACGAACTCGTCCTCCGTCGGCGGATCCCCTTGGGGATTGCCGGGCAGGAAGAAGGTCTGGCGGTCTTCGAACTTGGCGAAGGTGTAGTTCACCGCGAAGGACTGGAAGAGCCCGAAGTTGCGACCGTAGGTGAGCTGGATGCCCTCCTGGTTCTGCAGGAAGTCCTGGAACTCGCTGAGGGAGCCGTAGTCCTGCTCGCTCTTGAAAACCCGCACGCCGACGGTCTGCGGCCGGTCGCGGAAGAAGGGCACGAAGTAGCCGAGGTCGAAGAGGGTACGGAAGCGTCCCGACTGGAACGACGCCTGCACCGACTCGCCGCGGCCGAGGAAGTTCTGGGTGCGGATCGAGAACTGGCCGAAGAAGCCGTCGAACTCGCTCCAACCGCCACCGAACTGCAGCTCGGTGCGGTCCGACTCCTCGCCCTCGAAGGTCAGGTTGACCTTCTTCTCCTCGGAATCGACATCGACCTGCACCGGGTCTTCCTCGTCGAGCTGGAAGTAGCCCAGCTGGTTCACCTTGTAGACGCTCGAGCGCAGCGCCCCGAGGTTCATGACGAAGCCTTCCTGCACCCGCACCTGGCGCCGCAGCACCTTGTCTTTGGTGCGGGTGTTGCCCTTGAACTCGATCTTGCCGACCTGGTAGCGATCGCCCTCGTCGATCTTGACCAGAATGTCGGCGACGTTCTCGTCGCGCTCGCGCACCTCGGGCTCGACCTTGGCGAACATGTAGCCGGTGTTCTTGTAGAGATCGGTCACCGACTCGACCCCTTCGTCGATCAGGTTGGCCCGCAGCCAACTTCCGGACTTGTTCTGAAAGACCCGCAGCAGGGCCTGATCGGAGTAGGTCTCGTTGCCTTCGATGGTGATCTCGCCGAAGCGCCAGCGTTCGCCTTCTTCGACAGGGATGGTCAGAAAAATCCGACGCTTCTCGTCCGAGCCCACCGGCTGGACGTCGATCTCGGGATCGCCCAGGAGCACGTTCTTGTAGCCGGCATTGCGGTAGAGCTCCTCGACCTTGTCGAGGTCCTCTTCGAGGCCCGCCGGGTTGTAGATGTCCTTCTTGAGCACCCGCGACAGCAGGCCGCTCTCGCGGGTCTTGCGCATCTTGGTGCGCAACCGCAGGTCGCTGTAAACGGTGTTGCCCTCGAAGTCGATCTTTTGAATTCGAACCCGGTCGCCCTCGTCGATGGTGAACAAGGCCCGACGCTCGTTGGCGCGCACGTTCTCGAGATCGAAGCTGACCTCCGCGAAGCGATAGCCCTTGTCGCGATAGAGCTGCTTGATGGCACCGGCCAGACGATTGAGCTCCCCGCGCTTGAGGGGACCTCCCTCGCGCACATCGAGGCGCTCTTCGACGATCAGATCGCGGATTTCCCCGCGTCCCACCTTGTCGAGGCCCTGGTAGTCGATGGAGAGCAGGATCGGTCGCTCGACGACCTTGATGATCAGCCGCAGGCCACCGGCGACGATGGCACTGTCGATCTCGATATCGCCGATCAGGTCGCGCTGCCAGAGGGCCTGAATGTTGCGATTGAGCGCCTCCGAGTCGAAGACCTGCCCTTCCTCGAGGCCGAGATAGTAGAGCACCGTCTCATCGGTCAAGGTCTCCAATCCTTGCAGCTCGATCCCTTGAATGATCTGTCCGTCCAGGCTTTCCTCCTGGCCGACCAGCGGAAGTCCTGCGATCCACAGACCCGCCATGAGCGCGAGCACCCAGGCTCTCCGGTTGCGATGGACTCGCCGTCTTAGTGTCATCTCAGCACCCCTCGAAGTCGATTTCGGCAGACGAGCTTTTATTCTTGGGTGACCAGGGGTCACGCGATAAGGCCCGGTCGAGGCTCCTTCCTGCACAGGATTACGGAGCCCCGATGATCCGGGATGCAAGGATTGTTCTCAGGGGGCGTTCAGTGCTCCTGAGCCACCATCTCGCGCATCCGGGGATGGAAGCGCAGCTCGTCCTCCTCCAACGTCACGTCGATCTCCTCGATCGGCTCACCGTGCTTGCTGATGAGGATCTCGGAAACCGCATCCTGGATGTGGCGCTGGATCGTCCGGCGCAACGGTCGCGCGCCGGTCGACGGGTCGATTCCCGCCCGATCGAGCAGCCAATCCTTGGCCCCGCCATCGACCCGCACCTTCAGGCCGCGCTCTGCCAGGGTCAGATTGACGTCTCGCAAAAGAATGTCCACGATGTCCCGCAGGTTGTCCCGGTTCAGCGGCCGGAAGACGATCACCTCGTCGAGGCGGTTGATGAACTCGGGGCTGAAACCACGCTGCAGCTCGGCGAGGATCTCTTCCTCGATACGTACGAACTCGGCATCCTCGTCGCCTTCCGAGAAACCCATCCGGCCACCCCGCAGCACCAGCTTGCTGCCGATGTTCGAGGTCATCAGGATGAGGGTGTTGCGGAAGTCCACATGGTTGCCGTAGGAGTCGGTCAGGATGCCGTCCTCGAGAATCTGCAGCAGCAGGTTGGCGACATCCGGGTGGGCCTTCTCGATCTCGTCGAACAGGATCAGCGAGTAGGGCTGACGGCGCACCTGCTCGGTGAGCTGGCCACCCTCTTCGTGGCCGACGTAGCCCGGCGGTGAGCCGATCAGCTTGGAGACGGCGTGCTTCTCCATGTACTCGCTCATGTCGAAGCGCACCAGGGCCTTCTGGGATCCGAAGAGGAACTCCGACAGGCGACGGGCGACCTCGGTTTTGCCGACGCCGGACGGTCCGAGGAAGATGAACGAGCCCACCGGCCGCTGCGGATTGCTCACTCCCAGGCGGGAGCGGCGAATGGCGCGGCTCATGGCGCTGATGGCGCGATCCTGGCCCACCACCCACTCGCGCAGACTGTCCTCCATGCGCATCAGCTTCTCGGCCTCGACGGAAGCCAGACTGGCCACCGGAATGCCGGTCCAGGAGGAGATCACCTCCTCGACGTCGAGGCGGCTGACCTCGAGGTCGGTCGCCTCTTCCGGCAGTCCCATGCCCTCGAGATCCTCGCGCAGCTCGATCTCACGCTCGCGCAGATACACCGCACGCTCGAAGTCCTTGTCCGAGATCGCCGACTTCATGTCGCGCACCACTTGGCGGATCTCGGCCTCGAGACGGCGCAAGTTCTGGGTGTCGCGCACCCGCCGCAGCTTGACCCGAGCGCCGGCCTCGTCGATGACGTCGATGGCCTTGTCCGGCAGATGGCGGTCGGTGATGTAGCGCGTCGCCTGGTAGATCGCCGAGCGCAGCGAGTCCTCGGAGTAGCGCACCTTGTGGAACTCTTCGTAGCGATCCTTGACGCCGGCGAGAATCTCGAAGGTCTCCTCGTCGCTCGGCGGGTCGACCTGCACCGACTGGAAGCGGCGCAGCAAGGAGCGATCCTTCTCGATGTACTTGCGGTACTCCTTGAGGGTGGTGGCGCCGATGCACGAGATCTCGCCCCGTGACAAGGCCGGTTTGAGGATGTTGGCGGCGTCGAGGGAGCCCTCCGCCGAGCCGGCGCCGATCAGCGAGTGGATCTCGTCGATGAAGACGATCAGCTCTTGGCTCTCCTTGAGCTCCTTCAGGATGCCCTTGAGGCGCTCCTCGAACTGGCCGCGGTACTTGGTGCCGGCGACGATCAGGGAGAGATCGAGGGCGACGATGCGGCGGCTGGCGAGGAAGATCGGCACTTCCCCGGCGACGATGCGCTGCGCCAGGCCCTCGACGATGGCGGTCTTGCCGACCCCCGGCTCGCCCAGCAGGATGGGGTTGTTCTTGGTCCGCCGAGAGAGGATCTGAATGATCCGCTCGACCTCGAGCTCGCGCCCGATCAGGGGATCGAAGGTGCCTTCGGCAGCCAGCGAGGTGAGATCGCGGCTGTACTCGGCGAGGAAGGGCATCTCCTTCTTCTGCTGCGAGGCCTCACGCTCCTTGGCCACCGTCAGGACCTCCTCCCGCACCGTGTAGACGTCCAGCCCGTGCTGCGCCAGGATGCGCATCGCCAGGCAGCCCTCGACCCGCAGGATGCCGATCAGCAGGTGCTCCGAGCCGACCGCCGAGTGCAGCATGCTCTCGGCCTCGTGGGAGGCGTAGGCGAGGATCTTTTTGGATTCTTCCGACAGCGGCAGCTCCGCCGTCGACGAGATGCGCTCGACGAAGACGCGTTCGCCTTCGATCTCCCGGCGGACGTCGTCGGGCTTGATCTGGAAGCGGCGGAAGAGTTCCGTGACGCTCTCCTCGCCTTCGCGCAGGATGCCCAGCAGAATGTGCTCCGACTCGATGACCCGACTGCCCAGCTTGCTCGCCTCATAGCGGGCGAAAAACAGTGCACGACGGGCTTTCTCGTTGTATTTCTCGAACATCGGAGGCTCCTCCCGGGCCGACCCTAATCCTTCTCAAAGGTCACGTTCTCAGGGAGTTATGTTGCGCCAAAATACCGTCCCCGAGAAGCAAAATCCTACCACATCGCTGGGCCAAGGCCGGGTTGTGGGTGACGATGACGGCGGTCGTTCCGCGGCGCCGGCGAAGCTCCAGGAAGAGCTCGAAAACCTGTTCGCTGCTCTCCGGATCGAGATTGCCGGTGGGCTCGTCGGCGAGCAGCAGGGGCGGCTCGAGGAGCAGGGCTCGGCAGAGGGCGACGCGCTGGCGTTCGCCCCCCGAGAGCTGCGACGGGAAGTGCCCCAGGCGATGTCCCAATCCGACCTCGTCGAGCAGGCGGCGAGCCCGGACTTCGAGATCGCCGATGGCGACGCCGGCGATGCGACCCGGAATCATGACGTTCTCGAGGGCGGTGAAGTCCGGCAGGAGCTGGTAGAACTGAAAGACGAAGCCGAGGGTGCGATTGCGGAAGTCGGCGAGGGCCTTCCCCTCGAGGGCGGTGACGTCCTGGCCGGCGATCTCGAGGCCGCCGGCATCGGGCCGGTCGAGGGTGCCGAGCAGGTGGAGCAAGGTCGACTTGCCGGAGCCGGAGGGACCGACGACGGCGACCAGATCGCCGGCCGCGATGTCGAGATCGGCACCACGCAGCACCTCGACTTGACGCAGACCGTCGCGATAGCTCTTGGTCAGCCCACGACCGCGGATCTCTACTCCCATCGGACGCCGCTCCTATTTCGCCAGGGCGCGAACCGGCCTCACCGACGCCGCCCGGTTCGCCGCCAGGAAAGAGAAGCCGAGTGCCAGGACGAGGGTGAGGAGTACGACGGCGACGACGTCCGAAAACCGGACCAGAAACGGGATGTAGTCGAAGACGAAGACATCGCCGGGCATCTTGAGTAGCTGAAAGCGGTCGAGGGCCCAGGCCCCCAGCATGCCGCAAGCCGCACCCACCGCCAGTCCGCGACCGGCGAGGAGGGCACCCAGCAGGAGGAAGGCCCGGCGCAGCGTGCCGGTCGTCGCTCCCATCGCGCCGAGCATGCCGATCTCCGACTTCTTATTGGCCACCACCAAGGACAGGGACGACACCAAGGACAAGGCCGCCACCAGCACGACCAGCGAGACGGAGACGAACATCAGGGCCTTCTCGAGACGAAGCACGAAGAACAGCGGCCGGTTGATGTCCTGCCAGCTACGCACCTGGCTGCCCACCGGCAGGGATTGGCGCAGCTCATCGACCAGCGGCAGCGCGGCCTTGAGGGAGGAAGTCTCCACCACCACTCGCCGCTAGGCGCGACCGAACAAGGACTCGGCGAGGCCCAGCGGCACGGCGATGCGACTGCGGTCTTCCTGGGTGCGGGGCTTCTCGAAGACGCCGGCGAGGGCCAGGCTGCGCAACCGGGGCTGCGGCCCGCCGAAGGGCGAGAGGGTCGGCCGCGGCGACACCACTTCGAGAAAGTCCCCCACTTCGAGATCCCAGGAAGCGCGCAGCAGATGATCGACGTAGAGGCCCTCGGGCTCCCCAGCGGCTCCCGGGAAGGCCGCCGGCACGGTGCCCTCGAAGCCAGTCACCGCCACCGGGTGCACCAAGCCGCGCTCGGAGACCAGCCAACCCAGCCCTTCCAGCACGGTCTGAGCCCGCACCACCTCGGGATGGGCCTCCAGGCGCTGCCGTTGGGACGGCCAGTCGGCCTCCGCCGGCAACACCACCTCGAGATGCGGCGTGCGCGCCAGGACCTCGGCGCGCAGAACGCGCTGCAGCCCCGAAAGAGCCGCCAGCGACAAAATCAGGGCCGCCACTCCCAGGCCGATTCCCCAGGACGCGACGCGCGACAGGAAGCGGACAAAGGCGTCCCGCCGCGTGCTGCGTAGGTAGCGCCGGGCGAGGTACGCGGCGAAGGATGCCTCGCTCAGCTCTCCTCCTCCGCCGCCGGTCGCATGAGGGGAAACAGGATGACGTCGCGGATCGACGAGCAGTCGGTGAACAGCATGGCCAGCCGATCGATGCCGATGCCCTCCCCTCCGGCCGGCGGCATGCCGTGCTCCAATGCCCGCACATAATCCTCGTCATAGCGGTGGGCTTCGTCGTCGCCGCTCTCCCGTGCCGCCAGCTGCTGCCGGAAGCGCTCCGCCTGGACGTCCGGATCGTTGAGCTCACTGAAGGCGTTCGCCATCTCCATGCCGGCGATGTAGAGCTCGAAGCGCTCGGTGAAGCGCGGATCTTCCGGCGACTGCTTGGCGAGGGGCGAGACCTCCACCGGATGCTCGGTCAGGAAGGTGGGCTGCATCAGGTGCTTCTCGGCGGTGCCTTCGAACAACGCCATCAGCAGATGACCGTAGGTTTCCGCCGGCGGTCGCGGCAGCTCCAGGCGATCGAGCTCCGCCGCCACGTCCTCGGCGTGCTCGAGGCGGTCTGCCGGCACGTCGCTGTAGCGCACGATCGCCTGGCGCACGCTCAAGCGGTCCCACGGCGAGGTCAGGTCGATGGTCTCCCCCTGCCAGAGCAGGCTCGGCTCGCCGAGGATGCTCTCGGCGAGGCCGCGGATCATCTCCTCGGTGAGATCCATCAGGGCGCGATAGTCGACATAGGCCCAGTAGAACTCGAGCATCGTGAACTCGGGGTTGTGACGGGTCGAGATGCCCTCGTTGCGGAAGTTGCGGTTGATCTCGTAGACCCGGTGCATGCCCCCGACCACCAAACGCTTGAGAAAGAGCTCCGGCGCCACCCGCAGGAAGAGCTCGAGATCGAGGGCGTTGTGGTGGGTGCGAAAGGGCCGCGCCGCGGCTCCCCCGGCGAGGGTCTGCATCATCGGCGTCTCGACTTCCAGGAAGCCGCGAGCATCGAGAAACTCACGGATGCCGCGCACCAGGGCCGCCCGCACCTCGAACACCCGCATCGATTCCGGATTGACCAGCAGGTCGAGATAGCGCTGGCGATAGCGCGCCTCGACGTCGGTCAAGCCGTGCCACTTCTCGGGCAGCGGCCGCAGGCCCTTGGCCAACATCACGAGCTCCTCGACCAGCAGCGACAGCTCGCCGGTGCGGGTGCGCAGGAGCGTGCCGGCGGCACCCACCAGGTCACCGAGGTCGAGGTTCTCGAAGACCTGCAGGGTGGCCTCCCCGACCTTGTTGAGGCGCAGGAAGAGCTGCAGCTTGCCGCGACCATCGGCGAGATCGGCGAAGACCGCCTTGCCGTGGCGCCGAATCGAGCGGACCCGGCCCGGCACCCGCAGCCGGACCGGTGACTCCTCGAGCTCTTCGGCGCTGCGCTCGCCGTACCCGTCGTGCACCGCCGAAGGCTCCAGGTCGTGGTCGAAACGGTGCGGATAGAGGACGACACCGGCCTCTTCCAGGGCGGCCCTCTTGCTACGTCGATTCTGTATTTGCTCGTCGAGCTCGGACATCGCGGACTTCCTGAGATTGAGTGCCCACCCTCGGGCGACGACTGCGGTTGGGCGAGTGAATCGGGTAGGCCTGGAGGGCCCGGATCCAGCGCTCGGCGGTACCGTACCGAAGGCTGAAAGATAGCAGCTCCGCCGGTGCTACGATACCCCTCCTATGAGCACACCGGCCGAAGCTATCGCACGTGGAATCGAACGCTGGGACGGCCTCGGCCTGCCCCGACCGGACGCCCTGGTGGTCTCCGGCTCGGGCCTCGCCGTCGACCTTGGCGAGAAGGTTGCCGGGCCCCACCCGATCACCGAGCTATTGCCCTTCGAAATCGCCGCCGTCGAGGGCCACCCGCTGTCCTTCGAGATTCTTCGGCCGCGGGCGGACTGCACGGTGGTCTACTTTCGTGGTCGCCTGCACACCTACCAGGGGTACGACGCCCACCAGACCGTCTTCCTCACCCGCCTCGCCTGCCTCCTCGGCGCCCGCTCGGTGTTCATGACCAACGCCGCCGGTGGCCTCCGCCAGGACTTCAAGCCAGGCAACCTGGTGCTGATCTCCGACCATCTCAACATGATCGGCATGAATCCCCTGCGCGGCACCCTACCGGCCTCCTGGGGGCCACAGTTCCCGGACATGGGCGCGGTCTACGATCCCCAGCTCCGGCAGCTCGCCCAGCAGCACGGCGAGCGCCTCGGCATCGCCCTCGAGCAAGGGGTCTACGTCGGCCTCGCCGGGCCGAGCTACGAAACCCCGGCCGAAGTCCGCATGCTGCGCACCCTCGGTGGCGACCTGGTGGGCATGTCGACTGTGCTCGAAATGATCGCCGCCCACCATCTCGGACGACGCTGCTTCGGCCTCTCCCTGGTCACCAACGCCGCCGCCGGCGACACCGGCGAAGCCCTCGACCACGAAGAGGTCATCGAAGCCGGAAAAATCGCCGCCGGCCACGTCTCGAGCCTGCTCAAGGCCCTGCTAGCCGACCCCGCCGCGATCTAAAGCTCCCGAGCGCGAGGCGGGCAAGGCCAGAGGCCGCCGAGGACGGGGCCGCCCTGGACGGGGCCGCCCTGGACGAGGGTGCCCTGGACGAGGGTGCCTGGCCGGCCGCGAGCAGCACGACATGTCGCAGAGTCCCAAAGCTTGAGGGTACGAAGTGAGTCCCGGAAATCCGACCCGCTGAATACAGAAAGCCGTCTGCTATCCAGCAGACGGCTCCCGAGCCCGATCAGGGCGAGGCGGCGGCCAGGGGCCGCTGAGGACGGGGGTGAAAGCGCACGACATGTGCGTGCGCTTGAGGGGGGCGCCTTTAGTGGACCTGCCCCGATCTTGTAGACGGTTATCAGCCTAGAGATTTCTCTTTCTCAGCAGGCAGTTTAATCGCGGTGGCAGTGGTCGCGTCAGCGGCCGTTGCCACCGCCCCCCGGAGGTGACCGGGGGCGGTCCGCGCGGCTTGGCGTTCGACTTCGGCTGGACTGAGG
>JBCCHV010000074.1 GCA_039028635.1 Acidobacteriota bacterium | reverse complement strand
GCCGCCGGGCCCTCTCGGGCCCGGAAGCAGGTTGCCGATGAGTTTTTCAGCAACCTGCTAGGGACAGGGAGCCCCTTGGCAGCTATTGGGGCCGATCTGGGTACCGCTGCCGGCGACCTGATTGGCGGGATTGGCGGGCAGGTTGTTGCTTCTCAGGACGTTGTCGCCATAGACCGTCGAGCCATCCGCCTGCAGTCCGACCGAGCTGTTGAGCTGGATCAGGTTGCCGACGACGTGACCATCGACGGTTCGGATGCCCGGCGAGTTGCTCGCCCCGCCATTGTTCCGCACACGGTTGTTTCTCACCATCGGTCCGACGGTGCCGGAGATTCCGGTACCGCCATTGCCGGTGACCTGGTTTTCGATGATCAGGCCGCCGCCGTTGGAGATCCCAAAGGTGCCGTTGGCGGTCACTCGATTCCGTTGCACGATCGCGGAAACCGCTGAGATTCCGCCGTTACCGTTGCTCTCGATGGTCAGGTCGGAAATGATACCGGGGCCGAGGTTTATGGCGGTGTTGCCCATCCCCCGCACGGCTCCATGACTCACCGAAGTCCTGGTATTGGGATTGGCGGTGATGCCCCTTCCGGTGCCCGTGGGAGAGCACGCCACGGGATTGCCGGTGCAGCTGGTCACACCCTGGATGACGAAGCCACCGAGGTCGATGCTGACCGATCCGTCGCTGGTGACGTCGATGGCGGTGGTGTTCTCGTCCGGCACCGTCAGGTTCGAGGTCAGGAGATAGCTGCCGGGGGCGGCAAGGGTCACCGGGAAGCCGGGGCCGTCGCCGGGGAAGCAGCCGGTGGCGACGCAGGCCTGGTGAATCTCGAGGGCGCCGTCTGAAGCCTGGGCGAGGGGGACGACGAGCAGCAGCGCGACAACGATGAAGAGGAAGGTAGGAGCTTGCTTCATGGGACTCGTCTCCACGGGTTAGAGCTTCGGAGTGGGGCGATGGCGGCGGCCCAAGATGGCACCGGCGGCGAGCGTCAGGATCACGGCCAGGAGCAGCAGGCCGAAGGGCGAGAGCGTGGGGATCTCGAGAATGTTGGGTGCTTCGCCGACGGTCAAAGCTTTGGCATCGGCGGCGGTCCAGGCCGGATCGACGGCAGAGGCGTCATAGAACATCTCCCAGGAACCGCTTCCAGGATCGTGAACGACGACATCCTCGTCCGCCAGGGCGATGCCGCCGACTTCGCCGTGAGCATCGAAAGAAATCAGCCAAAGTCCGTTCGATAGGAGATGGACGCCATCGATGTCGAGGGCGGCGGGCACGCCGGCGGCGGAGCCGTCGAAGGCGAGGGAAAAGGCAGCGCCGTCCCAGCGCACCACATCGTCGTCTCCGTAAGGCCCGCCCGGCAGGTCGGCAAAGGTGTCGAAGGACAACAACAGCTCGTCACCGTCGGTCGTGGCGGCATCGACGTCGACGCCCGCCGGGATGCCGTTGGCGCGGCTGTCGAAGGCGATGCTGTAGGACGAGCCGTCCCAGGAGACCAGGTCGGCGGGAGCGGTCGGCAGACCTCCGAGGTCGGCCCAGCTCTCGAGGGAAAAGAGCACCGTGCCGTCAGGACTCGCATGCAGTGCGTCGAGGGCGCTGTCCTCAGGCAGGCTGCCGAGGCTGACCGTCGTCAGGGCGCCGCCGAGATCATCGGCGACGGCTTGCTGGTCTCGAACCTCAATGTTGCTCAAGGACAGCGTGGAGTCGGGCGTCAGCCAGAGCGTTTCGAGGGGCGGTACGGCGAACGATGTGGTCGGGAGAAGGAGGAGCAGGAGTGCTCCCACCTGGCCCGCCAGCGACCTCGGCTCGAGCACCCGAGATCTCGCGCCGCGCATCGGTCGCCGGGTTCCTTGCTGATCGCGGTTTGAATCCATACCAATCCTCCACAAGCGGGCCGAAGGTAAGGGCGGACTGTCGGGGGAGATCGTTACAGATGAGTATAGCAATATGGGGTTTCATCGAGTGGCGAGGGTATGGGCCAGCAATCCTCAGCATGTCCGCCGGGGGAGCGACGGTTGAGACGCCGTCGATGTCGGGGAGGTTCGGGTCCTCCAATCGATCTGCATCTTCACCGACGGCTTCGAGAGCGGCGACACGGTCGGCTGGACTGGCGACGTTCTCTGAGAAAAAACTCCCGCCGGTCCGTCCTGACTTCCGAGAAGCACTCCCAAAAGCAGAGCCGGCGGCGCCCGTGGCTGCCGGCCGGTGACAGCAACGACGGGGGCCGGCGATGGCGGACGAGAACTGGCAACGGCTGCGCAAACGTGTCGGCGCGAGCCGCGCGGCAACACGACTCCAGAACCACTTCGGCCGCTGGTCGGGATCCTCTCGGCTGGTTCTCCTGGCCCTCGCGGTGCTCGCCATGGGCCGGTGGGTCTTTCCCTGGCGCGGGCGCTGGGTGTGGCAGGGCGAGCCCCTCGCTGAATTGCCCGACGCGAAGCTGCCGCCCTACGGGCCGGCGGAGGTGGTAGAGGTCCTCGGGGCTCTCGCTCGGCCGGGCTTCTACGCTCTCTCGGAGATCAGCCTGGATGTGCTCTTCCCTTGGCTCTACGCCACCTTCCTCGGCGCTCTCCTGGTGCGCCTGGCTCGCCGCCACGCCGACCGCGGCGTGCGTCTCTCACTGGCCCTCTTCCTGCCAGTGGCGGCGGCGCTGAGCGACCTGGTGGAGAACCTCGCCTATGCGGCGGTGGCGCTGGGGGCGGGAAAGCCCCTGGCCGTGGTCGGCGTCGCGGCCTCCTGGGGGAAATGGTCTTTGGTCTTCGCCACGCTGATCGCCCTGGTGCTGACCGGGCGCTTTCTGTGGGGGCGCTGGCTGGCGCATCTGACGGCGGTGCGCGTGCCCCTGCTGGCGCTGCTCCTGCTGGTTCTCCTGGAGCGCCTCGCCGGGCATCCGGACTGGCCGACGGTGACCAACATGATGGTTTCCGATACCCGCTTCGGCCTGGCGACGGCGGCCTTCGCGGTGCTCCTGACCATGGCCGTCGTGCTGTCCGCCGGCTGGCTGGCCTGGAACCTGGCGCCGGAGCGTCTGCGCCTCGAACGCCTGGCGTTGCCGGCCTTCGTTCGTCATCACCCGGTGCGCGCCATCGCCTGTCTGCTGCCCCTTGCGACCCTGCCGCTGCTGATTCGCTTGGAGCAGGGATCGCGCATGGATTCGGTCCCCACTCTCGCCGCCCTCGCCTGCGGCGTGCTCGCCGCGGGGCTTCTGCTCTGGCTGCTCGAGTACGCCCGGAGTTTGGGCACTCTGCAGCGCTTCGCCGACCGTCTCTTGCCTTTCTTTCGCACCCTCGGACCAGGCTATCTGAGCTTCGATCAGGGGCGCGTCGAAGTGCGCCGAGGCCATCCCTTGGCTCTCGGAGTCGGCCTTTTGCTGGCCGCTGTCTATGTGGTGGGGTACTTCTGGCTCAGCCCGGAGCACGCTCCGCGCCGGATCCCGACCATCGCCTACGTCTTGCTGCTGGTCGCACTGGTCACCCATTTGTTGTCCGGCATAGCCTTCTTCCTCGATCGCTTCCGATTCCCGCTGGTGCTGGGAATCGCCCTCTATGCCATCTCCGGGGGATTCTGGCCGGCGGGGGAGCACACTTATCCGGTGCGGCGCGAGGTCGTCGACCAGGCTCCGTGCCCCAAGGATGCGGTGATGAGCCGCCTCCAGGTTCGCGGTCTCGAGGGCGATGATCCAGTGCTGTTGACGGTTGTCGGGGCGAGTGGCGGAGGAATTCAGGCGGCTGGCTGGACGGCGCAGGTTCTGACCGGCCTGCAGGAGGCCCTCGGCCCCGACTTCACGCGTTCGATTCACCTCATCAGCTCAGCCTCCGGCGGTAGTGTCGGGGCTTTCTTCCTGCTCGAGACCGTGGGGGCGGACGGTGCTCTGGCGCCGCATCGGCTGGCGGCGGTGCGCGAGGCGGCGATGGCATCGAGCCTCGATGCCACCGCCTGGGGCCTGGTTTTCCCGGATTTCCGGCGTGCCTTTCTCCCGCTCCTCGCGTCGCGCCAACGAGACCGCGCTTGGGCGCTGGAGCAGGGCTGGTTGCAGAACCTCGAGTGCCTGCGCGAGGAGTTGCCGCAGGCCGGCTGTCGCCTGCGTCCGCCGGCCCGGTCACAGCAGGCCTGGTTGTCGTCCTGGCGCGTTGGGGCGGCGACCGGTCGTCTGCCGGGGGTGATCTTCAATGCCACCTTCGTCCAGGACGGCGCGCCGTTTCTGATCAGCAATCTCGATCTTTCGTCCTTTTCCGAGCTCAGAGCCCTCACTCAGGACTCTGAGGAGGGGGAGCTTTGGTCCCTCGGACCGAGAGATTTCGATCATCGCGAGCACTTCGGGCCCGACGGCCGATTCGATCTTCCGATCGTCACCGCGGCGCGGTTGTCGGCGAGCTTCCCCTTCGTGACGCCGACGGCCCGACCGTTGGTGCCCAAAGGCGAAGCCGAGATGGCGCCCTTTCGGGTGATCGACGGCGGCTTGTTCGACAATTTCGGCACCACCGCCGCGCTGCGCTGGATTCTCGAGGCGGTGGAGCTGCTGCAGGATCAGAAGCGCAGCGTCGAAGTGCTCTATTTGCAAGTCAACGCCTTTCCGGAAGAAGCCGCGGAGATTCCGAAAACGACCGGCTGGGCGCAGGCGGCGCTCGATCCCCTGACCGCCATCGTCAAGGTCCGGACCTCGACCCAGCGGGCGCGCAGCGATCTCGAGCTCGAGCTGTTGGCTCGTCTGATGAAGGAGCTCGGAGTACCCTTCAAGGCGGTCTCTTTTCGGCCATCGGATTCCTCGGCTCCGCCCCTCTCCTGGGAGCTTTCGGAGCACGACAAGCACAGCATCTGCGAGAGCTGGCGTGATGCCGAGAACCTGCACAAGGTCGAGTATCTGCGCGATAGATACTTCCCGGCGCGGCCGGAGATCGAGAGTCTTCCCGCCTGCGCCGACAGCAGCCGGTGAGGCCGCGGTCTCGCCGGCGCCGGGGGATTCAGTCGTAGACGCCGTCGACGAACCAGGCATCGCTGCTGCGCTCGCGGTACACCCGGTAGATCCCGCCGCTGCCGAGCTCGATGTCCCAGTAGTCGCGCGTCACCACCTCTTGGCTCCACCAGCCCTCTTCGAGATGCCAGGGGCCGGAGGCGATGCGGATCTCCCCCTGCAGGCGTGGCCGGGCGTCATCGGCGGTTGCGGGAGCGACCGATTGTGGGATGCCGCGCTCGTCGAGGAGGATCTCGAGGGCCTGGGCCGGCCGCAGGGATCTCACCCCCATCAAACCTTTGCCGTGGCGTGCCGGGCGTCGCTCCGGTGGCGGTGGTGGCGGTTGGTAGGGGGTCAGGGCGCAGGCTTCCGGGCGATGGCTGTCGACCGGTTGCGGGCTGCCGACGCGGTCCGCTCCCAGCAGCGCGAAGAGGCGGGCGAGGGTGCCGGCGAGGCGATCCGGCGACAGCGCCGCCGGGCCGAAGAGGGTGAGCTGGGCCTCCTGGGCACGGTCCGGCGTGGCGAGGAAAGCAAAGCTCTCGACGGCTGCTCCCGGTGGACGCTCTTCGAGGGAGAGGCGCACCAGGGTGAGCAGAGTCTTGAGGTCGCGCGTCGGGGCCGGCAGATCGAAGGCGCGCAGGTCGTGGCCCTCCGGTTCGAGGGTCAGCGAGAGCTCGAGCCGGCGACAGGAGAAGCCGCGGCTGGCGAGGCGCTCGGTCAACCGTTCGAGGGCTGCTCGGCCGACGAACAGGAACGGCTCGAGGGAGACCAGCGGCCATTCCAGGGTGATGCCTTCACGGAAGTGCTGCGGCGGTGGGCGGGGCACCAGGGGTCTGGGATCGAGACCGCGAGCCAGGGCGTGGAGATCCCGCGCCTCTTCTCCCAGGCGACTCGAGATCTCCGCCGCCGGCAGCCGGGCGAGCTCCCCCGCGGAGCAGATTCCCCAGCGTTCGAGGGCATCCACCAGGCGAGCGTCGGGAGCCAGGCGCTCAAGGGGCAGGGGGGCGAGAAAAGCGGCCTCCTCGCCCCGTGGAACCAGCGTCGGCGAGCTGCCTTGGCCGGCGGCGACGCGAGCGGCGAGCTTGCTGGCGGCGAGGCCGACCCGGGCCGGCAGACCGGCGGCCTCGGCGGCGGCGGCGAGGGCGACCCCCAGGCGATGCTGGCCCTCGGCTCCCGGGAAGCTGCGCTCGAGGCCCGAGACGTCGAGAAACACTCGACCTTCGCCGCCCTCTTCAATCAGCGGTGAGAGGCTGTCGGCGGCTTCGAGGAGGGCTTCGCGGGCGGCCCGCTCGCACTCCGCATCACGCCCCCGGGCGATCAGCTTGGGGAGGCGAGCGCGGGCCTGGGGCAGGGTGAGGCCGGGGGTGATGCCGGCCTGTCGGGCGCGGCGGGTGGCGGCGACGACGCGGGCCCGGTCGCCGTTGCCCTCGAGCACGGCCACCGCCTCTTGACGCAGCTCCGGCTCGCTGCGCAGCCGCGCCGCGAGCGGAAACAAGGGCACTTCGAGGCAGGCGATCCAGGGGTCCGTCATTCTGCTCCCGTTGCCGCGAGCCCGACCTTCTCACCGGATCTCTCAGCGAAAGGTCGCAGGTTGCTGAAGATGCCGGGCACTCGCCGGGGCCGCGCCGCAGCCGTACTCGACCTGCTGCCAGAAGTGCAGCCGGCGGATGACGCCGCAGATTCGGTGACCTGCGGCCTTGCAGCGGAGAGTCGAGAAGGTCGGGTTGGGCGGAGGGGAGACGCCTCCGGCGCCGGAGCGGGTGCCGGAATCGGGCCGGGGATTTGCGGCAGGGAGGGCGCTTCCGGTACTCGCAAGCGCAGGCTCTCCTGCTGATGGGGAAGCTCGCCTTTGTCGACCCGAAGTTGTGAGGACAGTCCGGCGAGCACCGGCTGCCGGGGAGATCCCCACTGTCCCCGGCCGCGCCGAGCGGTGAGCACGGTGGCGGCGGCGGTGCCGCTGGCGCGGTAAGGGCTCGACACCAGGAAGGCGCTGCGATGGCGTTGGGCGGCCCGCGCCAGACGCAGCCAGAAGGCTTCGCTACCGCGGCCGCCGGGAATGGGCGGCTCACCGAGATCGAGCACCACTAGCGGAAAGGCGCCGTCGAGCACCGCCTCGGTGCCGGCGAGGGCTTCCTTGAGGGTGCGCGGCCGCAGCCAGAGCAGGCGCTCGAGGTCACCCCCGAGGGCGGCGAGCTGACGCGGGTCGAGACCATCGCCGAGATCGACGAAGGCCGCCGCTTCGCCGCGGCGGGTGGTTTCGGCGAGGGCCGTCAGGAGGAGCGAGAAGCGGCCGCTCGAACGATGCCCGATGAGCTCCGTCATCTCGCCACGCACCAGCCCCGGCCCGGCGAGCAGCCGGTCGAAGCCGGCGCTGCCGGTGGCGAAGCGCTCGTGATGGCCATGGTCACGGTGCCGCCGCAGCAGGTCGCGACCATTCGAGAGACGCCGGCGGAGCTTGGCGGGCAGGTCGGAAAAGGCGAGAGCGGTGTTCATGGTCGATCCCCGTCGGGGTCTCGAACATAGGGCGTTAACGGGGCGTAATCAAGCTCGCGAAATACCCTCTAAGTAGCTCTCTTTGAAAGGGAAAGATCTCTTTGCGAGATCTACTTCAGAGGGCTGTCTCCATGGGCCGCGATTCCGTCTAGCGGATGCGCGACGGGTGGTTGCCTTTGGTGGCGACGAGATTCTTCGTGGGCCGACGGAAAAGCGCTCGCGGGCAGGGACCGGCGGGTAGAATCGCGCCATGAGCGACTTGGCGAACCTGCGGCAGGAATACGATGGCGAGCTCACCGAAGAGCAGCTTTGTGCCGACCCCGTGGAGCAGTTCCAGCGTTGGTTCGAAGCCGCTCGCGAGGCGGGCCTCGGGGACCCCAACGCCATGACCCTGGCGACCGCCGATGGTGCCGGCCGGCCCTCGGCGCGGGTGGTGCTCCTCAAGGGGTGCGACCAGCGCGGCTTCGTCTTCTACACCAACTACGACAGCGCCAAGGGGCGAGAGCTGGCGGTCAATCCGGAGGCGGCCCTGGTCTTCTTCTGGCAGCCGCTGCATCGCCAGGTGCGGATCAGCGGTCGGATCGAGAAGATCTCTCCGGAAGAGTCCGACGTCTACTTCGACAGTCGTCCTCGCGGCTCCCGCCTGGGCGCCGTTGCCTCGCCCCAGAGCGCCGTCATCGCCGATCGCGCCGAGCTCGAAGAGCGCTGGCGCCGGGCCGAAAACGAAGTCGGTGACGGCGATCCGAAACGCCCCGCCCACTGGGGCGGCTATCGCCTGCGGCCGCGCCAGATCGAGTTCTGGCAGGGCCGCCGCAGCCGCCTGCACGATCGCCTGCGCTATTGCCGCCAGGGAGAGACCTGGCGAGTCGAGCGACTAGCTCCCTAGCAGGCTGCTGAAAAACTCGTCGGCAGGCTGTTACCGGGCCCGAGAGGGCCCGGCGGCGGCAAGAGCCGCCGAGTTCGGGGCCCCTGAGACAGACAGCTAGCAGCGTTGGAAAGGAAGCGAAGCGGACTTTTTCAGCAACCCCCTAGCGGACGCACTGCGGATCCGATAGGCCGCGCTCCGCGAGCCAGCTGTCGATGCGGTCCCAGAAGCCGGGGGCGAAGCGGGCTCGCGGCGAGGGCATGTCGAGCATGAAGTCGTGTCCGACGTCGGGGATGACCACCAGCTCATGGTCCGATCCCGGGGAGCGAGAGAAGGTCGCGCTGAGGGCGGAGTGGCTCGATACCAGGGGGACGTTCTGGTCCTCCTCGCCCAGAAACCAGAGCACGGCACCGGCATAGCGCTCGAGGTGGGGCGGTGCCGAGACCGGCATGTTCTGGCCGGCCCAGCGCCACCAGCGCTGGCTCCAGCGCTGGCTGATCGGGCCCTCGCCGAAGGCGGTGCGATACCAGTCCTCGCCGAGCCAGGGGGCGACCAGGGGATCGGTGCTGGCAAGGGTTTCACCGGCGATGGCGCGGCGATAGATCTGACGTGAGAGCTGGAGCGCCTTGTCGAGATCCTTGCCTGCGAGGCCCTCGGCCCGCAGCTCCTGGCGGCGCTCGTAGAGGTGGGTCTCGAGTTCCGAGACGCCGGGGCCGGCGCGCACGATCAGGAAGGCCGTTTCCGGATGTTGGGCGGCCACCATCGAGCCGGTCCAGCCGCCCTGGCTCGAGCCCATGATGCCGACGCGCTGGCGATCGATGCCCGGCTGGGCGGCGGCCCAGGTCAACAGGGCCGAGGCGTCGTCGGCGATCTCTTCCAGATCCTGCTCCTGCCAACCGGCGGCGAGCGGATCGGCGTCGCGCTTGTCGAAGCTCGCCACCGCCATGCCGCGAGACAGGAAGAAGGTGGAGAAGATGCTGTTGTGTCGCGTGTTGCGGCCCGAGCCGGCGATCGAGACCACCAGCGGGCGCGGGCCGCCCGGGCAGAGCGGAAGGCTCAAGGACACGGCGAGCTCGCCGCCGTCGACCTCGAGGGTGGCGTCGAGGCGCTCGAGCCGCGGCGCCCGCCGGCCCTGTAGGACCTTGCCGTCCTCTTCCAGGGTGATGGCCTGGTAGCCGTCTGCGTCGAGCTGCGAGAACTCGAGGACGGCGCCGGGGCGCAGGACGGAGACGAAACGAGTCGCCGAAGTGCGGTCGTAGATCAGGCCGCCGATGGCAGGCTCGAGGGGGTCACCGAAGCCCCACAGAGCCCTTTCGCCTTCTTCGAGGAGGCCGCCCTGGAACAGCTCGCCGCCATCGAGCCGGAAGACACCGTAGTAGGTCCAGGGGTCGACGGGTGCGTCGTCACCGCAGAGCGGGACGGCGAGGAGCAAGCAGAGAAGTAGTGACAGTCGCAGGCCCATGACGAATTCTCCTGAGTTCGATCGCTCACCGGGAGTCGGTGCCGCGTTTCAGGAATGCTGGTGGTCGTGGGGTGTGGTGTCGTCTCGTTCGGGCGATTGAGACCCCGAGCCAGCGCTGTGCCGTCGCCGGTACTCGCTGGGGCTGACGGCGTAGCGCTGACGGAACAGGCGATAGAAGGTCGCTTTGCTCTGGAAACCGGCGTCGAAGGCGAGGTCGAGAACCTTGCGCTGCCGCTGGGAAGAGTCGGCGAGGCTGGCGGCGATGGTCTCGAGACGAAGCTCGTTGAGGTACTGGTAGAAGGTCTTGCCGAGCTCTTGGTTGAAGACCTCCGAAAGGTGGTGTTGCGAGGTCCCCAGGGTTGTGGCGAGGCGGCCGAGGTTGAGCTCGGGGTCGCGCGCCAGGCCCTCGTCGCGCAGATGGCGCTCGAGCTCAGCGGCGAGAAATCGGCGTCGGCCGCGGGGCAGGACGGAGCGCGGCTCGCCGGCGTCGAGGAGATCGCGGCGGAAGATCACCAGGGCCGCGGCGGCGTAGAGGAAGGCCGCCAGGATCAAGCTCGACAACGAATCCGGATCGGGGCCATGGGGAAAGCCCGCCAGGTGCAGAAACAGCACCGCGTAGATCAGACCGGCGGTGCAGCCGAAGACGACATAGCCGCGGCGCAGCCAACGGGCACCGTCGGCCAGCACCAGGGTGCGGTACCCCCAAGCGATGTAGAACAGCAGGAAGGCCGCCTTGAAGATCACCAAGGGCAGCATCCAGTCGGGAGTCGGGGCGGCGAGAAAGGCGAGCTTGGCCGCTGCGGAGCTGAGGTAGAAGGGCAGGCCGAGGAGGGTCAGCAGGGCGAAGGGAGCGAAGTGCAGGGCCTGGCTTCCCAGGGAGGTCCGGCGGCGGCCGACGGCGCGGGCGAAGAGCAGCAGCAGGGGACCGATGACGAGCTCGCCACCGATTGCCAGGCAGATGGCGTGGGGGAGCTCGTCGTAGAGTCCCGCGCGGTCGATCAGCTCCTCGCTGATCACTGCCGTGAACACCATCACCAGGAGGGCGAGGCGTCGCGTCGCCGTGCGGTTGCGGGTGCTCAGCAGCGACAGGGAGGTGGCGAGAAAAAGGCCTTGGACGACCCCGACGGAGAGCAGAACGGTCCAGATCATGGGGCTGGCACGCTGGCGTTGGACTTTGCGTCGTGCCTCGAAAGGAAAACGGCCGAGCCTCGGGCGGAAGCTCGGCCGTCTCGGTTCGGGAGCCGATGAGGTCTAGAAGTCGGTGATCAGCTCGACATCCGGCATCATCAGCACGCCGCGCTGCTCTTCGAGGACGCCGACCTGCTCGGCGAAGCGGGCCAGCGGGCGCAGCGACTCGAGGGTGCTGACCATGACGGCGCGGGCCGCCTTCTCGCTGTTGTCGGGACCCTCATCCTGATTGAACAGCATTTCGAAGGGCGTCTTCTGGCGCGGGAACTCCTTCAGGCGGAGGGTGGCGTCGGCGTCGACCTCGATCGCTTCCCGCACCAGATCGAGGGCGACCTGGAAGCCGCCGAGGCGGTCGACGAGGCCGATCTCGATGGCGTCTTCGCCGCTCCAGATGCGGCCCTTGGCGATCTCCTGCACACGCTCGACGGGCAGGCCGCGGCCCTCGGCGACCTTGGAGGTGAAGTCGACGTAGATGCGATCGAGGGCGTCCTGGAGCCGCTGCCACTCGGCTTCGGTGTAGTCCTCGGTGGCGAGGTACATGGTGGAGTTGGCGCTGGTCTGCACCTGGTCATAGGTGATGCCGACCTTGCCCCACATGCCGGAGGTCACCAGCTTGCCGGCGAAGACGCCGATGGAGCCGGTGATGGTGCCCGGCTGGGCGACGATCTTGTCAGCCGCCATGGCGATGAAGTAGCCGCCGGAAGCGGCGACGTTGGACATCGAGACGATCACCGGCTTGCCGGCTTCCTTGGCGCGGATGGTCTCGTGCCAGACGCTGTCGGAGGCGACATAGGAGCCGCCGGGGCAGTCGACGCGCAGCAGAATCGCCCGCACGTCGTCGTCGTCGATGGCGGCGCGGATCGCCCGCGCCATCGAGTCGCCGCCGAGGGAGGAGGCGCCGGTCAAGGGGTTGGTGGCGCTGTCGCCGCGCTGGATTCCGCCGACGCCGTAGATCAGGGCCACCGTGTCGCCCTTGTCATAGAGATCTTCAGCGCGTTGGGCATAGCGCTCGAAAAAGAGCAGCTCGGCGTCCTCGCCAGCGATCTCTTTGGCGCGGTCATAGACCTGGTCGCGGTAGAGCAGCCCGTCCACCAGGCCGGCGTCGACCGCCTCCTGGCCGAAGAAGGGACCGCGGTCGATGGTGGCCCGCAGCTCGTCATCGCTCATTCCGCGGGCCTCGGCGATGCCGTTCAGCATCTGGCCGAAGATCGACTCCATGAGGGCGCCCAGAGCTTCCCGATGTGGCTCCGTGAAGGCGGTCTCGGTGAGCGAGTTCATGGCGTTCTTGTACTCGTAGCGGTGATCCATCTGGGCGTCGACCTCGAGCTTGTCGAGGGTGCCCGAGATGAACTGGGACTGCAGCACGAGGCCGGTCAAGCCGATATCGCCGGAAGGCTGAATGTAGACCTCGTCGAAGGCCGAAGCCAGGAAGTAGGCACCGTTGCCGGGACCGAACTCGCCGAAGGTGTCGGTGTAAGCGACGGCGGTCTTGCCGGCGGCCCGGAAGGCGAGGATGGCGTCGCGCACTTCTTGCACGTCGGCGATGCCGCCGATCGAACCGACGCGCGCCACGATGCCGGCGACGCGATCGTCCTGGGTGGCCGCTTCCAGGGTCTCGAGGAGCTTGAAGAAGCGCATCTGATCATCGGCGAAGAGGGAGCCGATGGGATCCTGCGGTGCCTGCTCGGGGTAGGCTTTGGCGAGGTTGACCTCGAGTACCGTCGCCTTCGGAACATTGCCCTTGGAGCTCTGGGTGAAGGCCCAGATGCCCAGCCCGACGGCCGCCAGGAGCACCAATCCAAGAATCAAGAAAAGGCCGACTTTGGCCGCGGTTTTCATACTCGGGAACCTCCTTCGAAATCTCCGCTCGATCCCCTGCAAGGGGCGCAGGGTGCGCTGAATTCTAGCTCTAAATGTTGGGTTGGGGCTTCCGGCACCGAGCTTCGGCCCCGCAGCGGCTTCTCGAAGAGGGTACGTTTGGAACGGAGGGATGTTCCCGGAGGCGGCGGCCGGCGGCGAATTTCGCTCGGTGGAAGGTTGGCAAGATCCCTGCAGAGACGGGCGCTATAGTGACGATGCCCGACCCCTGGCCGCTGCGCCGTCGGGGTTGCTCGTGGAAATTTGCGATGAGGAGTCCTCCCTGTGGAGACCGGCGACCCCCGAGAACAGTCCGACGGTGACGACCAGCTCGCCGCCAACCTTGGCTTTCGTCTGCGCGGCGTGGTGGCGGGCCGAGAGCGCGTTTTCCCCCTCAAGATCGGCGCCAACGTCATCGGCCGAGCGCCGGAAAGTGACGTGCCCCTGTCGGTGAAGGGGGTCTCCCAGCGCCACGCTCTGCTCACCGTCGATCCCGCCGGCGTCTGGCTCAACGACCTCGAGAGCAAGAACGGTAGCTTCGTCAACGGTGCACGGGTCACCACCGTCGATCTGCGGTCCGGCGACGAGCTCTGGTTCGGGGGAGCCGAGCTCAGCCTCGAGCCCGTCGACAGTCTCGATTCGGAGCTGGCGGTGGATCTGACGCCGGCGGCGGAGTCGTCGGTCCAGGAGGTCTTCGAAGAGGTCACCCCGACGCGGCGGAACTGGCTCGACGGCCGCCTCGTCGGACGCTGGTTCGCGGCCCTCGATGCCCTGCTCGAGTCGGAGGATCAGGCCGGCGGGCTGGAGAGCGTGCTGGTGCGGGTGGTCTCGCGGGTGGGGGTGAGGGCTGGTGCGGTGCTGCGGCTGGGCGATCGCGAGGCCATCGTTCTCGCCGCTTGCGGCGAGCTCGACGCCGGCCTCGAAGGCCGGATCGAAGAGTGGCTGGCGTCCTCCGAGGCCAGCGGCCTGCGCTTTGCGACCCTCGCCGTGGCGCAGCAGGAGCCGCTCACCATGGCCGCCTGGTCGGAGCCCGACCGTCCGGCGGTGGTGCTCGTTCTGTGCGGCGACTTTCCGGCCCGCGCCGACAGTCAGCCGTTGCTGATCACCCTGCTGCGCCTGATGGTGCGGAACTTCGTGTCGGCCGAATTCGCGCTGCCGGCGGCCCTCGGCCAGCTGCGCCCAGAGCTCGAGTTTCCGCCCGGTTATGTGCCCGGTATCTCGGCGACGATTCGCGAGCTGCATCGCCAGATGGAGCCCCTCGTCGGGCGGGATCTGCCGGTGCTGGTCAACGGCGAGACCGGCGCCGGCAAGGAGTGGATCGCGCGCATTCTGCATCTGTCGTCGGGCCGTCGCCGCGGCCCCTTCGTCGCCCTCAACTGTGCCGCCGTGCCGGCGGAGCTTCTCGAAGCCGAGCTCTTCGGCATCGGAGAGCGGGTGGCGACCGGCGTCCGCGCCCGTCGCGGGCGCTTTCTCCAAGCGCAGGGGGGCACGTTGCTGCTCGATGAGATCGGAGACTTGCCGGCGGCCCTGCAGCCCAAGCTCCTGCGGGCTCTCGAAGCGCGCGAGGTGCATCCCGTCGGCGGCGAGCCGGTGGCCTTCGACGTGCGCATCATCGCCGCCACCAACGCCGACCTGTTGGCCTTGGTCGACGCGCAGCAGTTCCGGGCCGATCTCTACTACCGCCTCGCCGGGGTGCAGTTGCGAGTGCCGCCGCTGCGCCAGCGGCGGGACGACATTCCGATTCTGGTCGAGCACTTCTTGCGCCAGATTTCCCAGGACATCGGCAAGCCGATTCGGGGACTGACGGTCAAGGCACTGCGCCGGCTGATGGCCTATCCCTGGCCCGGGAACATCCGCGAGCTGGTCCACGAAGTGCGTCGTCTGGTCTATGTCTGCTCCGAAGGCGAGGCCATCGAGAGCTCACTCCTCGCCGACCACATCCGGGCCGATTCCGGAGGACCGTCCAGGCCCGGCGAGGATCCGGTGACCGCCTCTCCGGACTCGAGCCCCGGCGAGTCGAAGCCCGAGCTCGAGTCCTGGCTCGCCACCGCCGACGACCTCAACCTGCAGGCCCTCGAGTGCGCCGCCCTCGCCGAGGCCCTACGGCGTAGCGGTGGCAACCAGGTGAAGGCGGGCCGCTTCCTGGGCCTCTCCAGGATGGCGGTGCGGCGGCGTATCGACCGCTGCCGAGAGCTCGGCCACGCCGTCGAGGACGCTCCCCCCGACGATCCCTGACGGGGGGCGCGAAGACCGCAGGCTCGTCGCAGGTTGCTGAAAAAGATCGAGTCCAGGGTTTCAGGTCGGCACGGAGCCCCGAGCCCAACGGGCGAGGCAGCGGCAGAGCCGCTGAGGACGGGGGTGAGAGCGAACGACATGTGCGTTCGCTCGAGGGGGGCGCCTCTAGCCCCCCTGAGAAAACAGCAGGCGCTGAAGAAGTCGCAAACGCGACTTTTTCAGCAGCCTGCTAATGGGCCCGCGCCACCAGCCAGAGGGCGATCTGTCGGCCTAGGCGGCGGCTGGCGGCGCTGCCGCTGGCCGGGAGGTCTTCGGAAGCATCCCGGGCGAGGCGAATGGCTCGTTCAGGGCTGTCCTTCTCGACCGCTTGAGCCAGCAGAAAGCGAGTTTCGGCACTGAGAGCCGGCAGCTCGTTACACAGGGTCGCCTGCTCGAGGGCCTGTTCGAGATAGAGCCGGGCGTCCGCCGAGCGGCCGCTGCGCAGGTCGGCCTCCGCCAGGGCGACGAAGAGGGCGATGCGCTGGTTGACCGGTCGCTGCGACTTGGCCTCGGTGGATCTAAGCCAGTCTGCCTCGAGCACGGCCCGGGCGGCCTGGTGGTCGCCCCGTTGCAGGAGAAGACGTCCGCGGAGCAAGGAGGCCGTGATCAGGGCCGGGCTCTCCGGCGGTAGCCCCGAAGCGAGCTCGGTGGCGCGCTTGAGATGGCTCTCGGCGCGTTCGGGGTCGAGCTGCAGCAACATCGAGTCGGCGAAGTCGAGCTCGAGCTGGATGGAAAGGGGATGGCGGAGCCCGAGCTGGGAAACCAATCGGCGAGTCTCTGCGAGAACCCGAGCCGCTTCGACCGGCCGATCGAGGGCGTTGAGTAGCTCGGCCTCGACGATGCGCGGATAGGCCAGGTAGGGGTGATCGGGGCCGTAAGCTCCGGCGAGCACATCGGCGGCCTGCTGAACGTAGGGCAACGCCTCCCGGAAGCAGCCCGTACCGGCCACTCGCCCGGCCAGATTGACCAGTGAGTTGGCGAGCAGCGGGTTGGTGCCGCCGTAGGACTGCTCTTTGCTGCGCAGGGCCTGTTTCAAGAAGCGGATCGCGTCTCCGTCGTCTTCGGCGACGAGGGCGAGATTGTTGAGGATCTCCGCCAGCACGGCATTGTCGGCGCCGTGGGCGGCGCTGCCGAAGCGCAGTGCTTTCTGCCAGTGGCCTTCGGCGGATTCGGACTGTCCGCAGCTCCAGGCCAGCAGGCCGAGGCTGGAATGCACCAGGAAGCGCTCTTCGTCGCGCTCCGGTCCGAGGCCGGCGAGAGCCGTTTCGGCGAAACGGCCCCACCACTTGCCACGCTCCGATTCCCCCTGGTTGAAGCCCGTGAATTCGGCGAGCTTGCCGAGGAGAATGACCACCAACGGCCGGTCGCCGCCGGCGAGGGCGTTGGCGAGGGCGAGCTCCAAGGTCGAGACGCCGGCCGTCGCATCGCCACCCACGATCAACTGCACCTGACCCTGCAGATGGCGGGCTCGAGCCTGCAGTGGGGCATAGCCCAGGGCGTCGGCTTGCTCGACGATGGATGCGATCAGCTCTTCGTCGACTCCCCGGCGCATGCGGAACAGGACCGTCTGACGGGCCGTTTGGGCTTCGAGCTGCTCGAGCTGGCGGCGCCGCGCGGCGTCCTGCGGCAGCGCTGCCACCAGGGTTCGTTCGGCGTCCGCTTCGCAGGCCGCGATGCGCGACAGGCTCTGGCTGGCTCGCACCGCGTTGGGAAGGACCTCCTCACCGCCGTCGATCAGGAGGTCGGTGAGGGCGCGCGCTTCCTCCCGTCGACGCTCGAGGCAGAGCATGCGGAGGTCGAGCATGCGTTCCGACTGCACGCCGTGAATCCGCGTCGCCATACAGGCCTCGCGGTGGGTCTCGATCCACTGCGAGCGATAGCGATCGAGGATCGGTACGACGCGCTCCGCGGTTTCCATCGCCAGGGGCGACCCGATGGTGGAGAAGGCGTGGGTCAGCGTCTGTCGCTTCTCGGCGTCCCAGATGCCGACGAAGCGCTCTTCGCTATCGGCGCAGAGGGGGGGCGGACTATGCCCCGGCAGCAGCCAGGGAAGCGAACCGAGGGCTACGGCGAGGGTGCCGGCCATGGCGACCCAGGGCCAGCGGCGGTTCCAGGACTTGGTCGATTGCGACAGAGCCTCGACCAACTCGGACATCGAGGCGTAGCGGCTGGTGGGATCGTCTTGCAGACCGCGAAAGACCACCTTTCGGAGGCGGGCCGGAACCGTTTCTCCGGCACCGGTGGCGCGGTCCGTCGCCTGGCGCTCGTCGCCGCCACCGGACTCATCCCTGGGATGGAGGCCGAAGAGGGCAACGTAGAGGGCGACACAGAAGCTGTACTGGTCCGAGAGCTCGTCCGCCGCTCGGCCCGAGGCGAGCTCCGGCGCCATGTAGGCCGGGGTTCCCAAGGCATCGTCGCTATCACCCGCTGCGGAATGCGACGAGGCCGCCTCCGAGGGACTCGTGTCGCGACCGTTCGCCATCCACTTGGCGAGGCCGAAGTCGGCGATGCGAGGGCTGCCATCATCACCGACCAGGATGTTGTCCGGTTTGAGATCGCGATGTACCAGGCCGTGTTCATGGGCCGTCGCCAGGCCCCGTCCAACCCCCAAGAACAGGTGGACGATCTGTCGCCAACTCGGTTGCTGCTCGAGTAGCCAGCGACGCAAGCTGAGGCTGGATACGAGCTCCATGGCGAAGAAGACGCTTTCGCCGTGAAAGCCGACGTCGTAGACCCGAACGATATTGGGGTGGGAAAGCTTGGCGAGGGCGCGAGCTTCCTGCAGCAGGCGCTGCTGCTCGATCTTCGAGGCGCGGTCCCTGCGCACCAGCTTGAGGGCCACCTTGCGGTCGAGGTCCGGGTCATAGGCCGCGTATACGGAGCCCATACCGCCGGAACCGAGGTGCGAGAGCACGGAGTAGCGACCGACCCCATCGGCTTGCCGAAGCGGTTCGGTCGAGGGGCGCTGCGGAGGCGCCGGTCGGAGCCGAGGAACGACGGTTTCCGTCGGGTCCTGCCGCGGATCTCGAAGGTTCGATTCGTCGCCCATGTTGCTCCTCTTACGCGGAAGCTTCGGTTTGTGTTCTCGAGGATTCTATGCTCCCACCCGCGGCAACGTCGCGACATCAGGAACTGCCTCGAAGGCGTTCGCCGCCAGGGCTCCGGAGCGGGGCTCGGCCTGGCGTGGCTGCACGAATTCGTGCGCCGTTCCGCTCGGGATCGTGCATCTGACGCCCTGGCTTTCGTTTCCGCCTGGATTAGACGGTGGGGGGAACCGAATCCCTGTATCGGGCTTGCGGCGAGCTCGAAACCTATGAGTTCCGGCTCCCGGGAGCAACCCTGGACGGCAGCCCGGGAAGCTGCATCGCCGCACCTCGAGCACTGGCCCCCTGCTTGCAGTGCCCCCTTTTCATGGATTTGTGGATACACCGGAGCACGCGCTGGGATCGCCGCGCGCCGGATCGCTATCGACTTTGCACGCACCGTCTTCAAATCTCTTGGAAAGGGAATCCTCCATGAATCGATCAGTCATCAAGGCTCGAACCGTCTGGACCTTGAGCCTGTTGTTCCTTCTTTCTATAGCGACGCCGGGCTTCGCGCGTTTCCTCGTGGAATCGGACGTAGAAGCTTCATCCGTCGGTTTCGACGGTGGTCCCCGGGGAGCGCTTTGGCTTGCGGACAGCTTCGGCGTCCGGAAAGTCGATTCGGCAACCGGTGAGCCGCTCCTGACCATCCCTGTCGAGGCGACGGTTCGGGCAGTGGCCGTGGATGAGGATCGGCAGCGGGTGTGGCTCTATGACGGTGACTCCCTCGCAGTCCATGACTTCGCCGGCGAGCTGCTGCGCCGGCTGGAAGTCGCGGCCGAGGCCAAAGGGTCGGCGGCTCTCTCGGTGGTGTCGGAGGATGGCTCCATCTGGTTGGCCGCGAACCAGAGGCTGCTCGGCATCAGCTTCGAAGGTCAGATCTTGAGAGAGATCCGCCTGCCCGAGGCGATCACCGACCTCGCCACCGATCGCGAGCATTCGCTGCTTTGGTTGGCCCATGGCGAGGCGGTGAGTGCCTACGACGTCACCACCGGGCTCGAGGTGCGCACTCTTCGCCGCCCCGGGACGGTGGTCGATCTCGATGTGGCCACGGGACCGGACCGGTTGTGGCTGGCCCGCGCTGACGGCCTCTATCGCCATGACCGCGGTGGGCACGAGCTCTTCGAAGCTCCCGTCGCGGGATTGACGGCGGTGGTCGGCGATGACCGGGGCGGTCTGTGGCTGGCCTCCGGGGACCGCTTGCAGCACCTCGATGTGGCCGGTGACCAGCGTGCCTTCACGAGTCCCTTCGGCGAGGACTCGACCATCGATCGCCTGTTGTTCGATGCGGCCCACCGCGCCGTCTGGGTGCTCAGCGGCGGCCAGCTGGCAAAGCTGAGCGCCAGTGGGGAGGTGCTGGCTCGGAGCAATCTCGAGCCGGGAGCGAAGGTCCATGCGTGGGCCCTCGCGGCCGGTTCGCCGGACCGCGTTTCGCCGCTCCTCGAGCTGCGGCAGGAAACCTCGAAGACCGGCGATTCGGTCCTCGAGATCGGCTTCCGAGATTTCGCTTCGGGCGTCGATTCCGCAAGCCTCGAGATGCAGGCCGATGGCGAATCTACGGGAGTCTTCGCTTGCACGCTCGGAGCCCACGGGGGCCGTTGCCTGGCGACCTCACCGCTGTCGGACGGCAGCGAGATCGAGGTGCTGATTCGCGATCACCTGGGCAACCCGCAGCGGGCCTCGCTGCAGTGGCGGGGAGCGGGAAGAGAACCCGGGGGCGATCCCGAGGTGCCCGCTGCCGGTGCTGACGATTCCGGCGAGCCTCAGAACATCGTCGGCCGGACCGCCAGCCTGGCCGGCGAGAGAGTTCCGTCGCTGCGCGGCTACGTGCCCAATCAGCCGTTCTTGTCGGACGGCGAGATCGAAGCCATCAACGCCGCCAGCGGCAACGTCAACATCAGTATTCCACTCGGGCAGGAGTACGCCGTCGGGCCGCACCTGCGCTATCAACTGCGGGTCACCCACAACTCCGATGCCTGGGCCCACTCCACCGTGTTCTGTTCCAACGGCGGCTGTGCGGTGCCGCAAACCCTGGTCGGCATTCCGCAGCGGGGCAGCAACGCCGGCCTCGGTTGGGAGCTCCACCTCGGGCAGCTCTACCCGCCGGAGAAGCCCGACGGGCTCTATGAGCTCGACGCTCAGACCTGGCCCAACCAGGCCGACGATGAGTTCAGCACCGATGCCAATAGCTGGCTCTACGTCTCACCCGGCGGCACCTCCCACTCGCTTCACACGCTGCCCGGCCGAGTCAACTCGAGCGGCGGCCGGCCGGTGCGCTACTCGAAGGACGGTAGCCACCTACGGATGCGCCAGATCGATGCCGACACGGTGATCGTCGAGCATCCCAGCGGCGTGATCTCGGAGTTCGAGCAGTCGAACCAGTCCCTCGGCACCCTCGGCTGCGGCGGCGGCGTCACCGGCTGCTGGCGCTTCCGGGAGCAGCGCGACTACTACGGCAACCGCTTTACGGTCGATTACGAAGCGACGGCCGATGGTGAGCTCTGGACCCTTTCGGACAGCACTGGCCGCTCCCACTCCATCGTCTTCAAGACCGACGATCAGTCCCGCCGCGGCAACGACGCCAGCTCGGACAACAAGCTGCGCCTCGGCAATGGCGACGAGCTCGGCGATCTCCTGCGAGTGCTCGATCGGGTGGTGGTGGCTGCCAGCGCTGGCCGACAGGCCGAGTACAAGTTCGAGTACCTGACCAAGCTCGTCCAGCGGACGACTCCCCATGATCCCAATGGCACCCTCGGATCGGCAGCCCGCACGATGCGGGTTCCGGTGTTGAAGAAGATCGTCGTTCCCGAGACCCGGCCCTATCGCTTCACCTACTACTACGGCTACCTGAAGAGTGGCCGCATCAAAGAGATCACCCTCCCCACCTTGGGGAAGTACGCCTACGACTACCGGGCATGGCGATTCCCGACGGCCTGCATCTACACCACGACCAACGATGACGTCGAGGCCGATTACGATCGCTACGGCATTTCCCTCAAACAGCACAAGATCGGCAACGACGTGGTGGCGACCTGGAACTACTCCAGCTCGATCCATCCGACGGTGGCGAATGGTGACCTCTACGGGCCGACCTGCAAGCGAGCCCAATACCGACGGACGCAGATCGACAGCCCGACCGTCGACAATCGCTTCACCCGCCGTGAGCTCTTCAATGCGGTGACCCAGGGGCCGCAAATGCCGTCGGCGAGCGATCCCATCGGTGCCTGGCAGATCACCGACCACGGCCTGCCCTTCGACAAGGGACAGCGCATCGGAACTGGTGATGCCGACTACCTTTTCCTCTCGGAACGGGTGAGCGATTGCGTCGCCGGCAACTGTACCGCCCAGCGCGAGAAATACGTTCGATATGCCATGGAGCGTCGGCCGTGTACGGCGCAGAACCAGTACCGCGATGCGCCGGGCTGCTGGCAGGTGGATCCGGTGCTAGTGCGCGAGCGCACCATCTTCAAAGACGACGCCGATCGCTGGCTGGAGAGGAAGAACACCTACCACACCGGTGCCGGGCAAACTCAGAACGCCTTCACCCTCGACGATTTCACCGGTGTCGTGAGGACCGTCGAGCACCGCACCGAATACACCGCCGGTGCCGGGACGGCGCGGCCCGAGAGCTCGACCACCGGCTACATCAACATGGGAACTCCGAGCACCTATCTGCCGGGGGTGAGCTCACGGTGGATCCTGACCCCATACTCCAGCAAGACGTTGATCGACAATGGCCGCACCTACGTGACGTCCTACCGCTTCGACAGCGGCGGCGTGATGGACTGCATGCGCAAGCGACGCTATGCCGGCATCGACCATGCGACGGATGTGGTCACCAAGTATGTCCTCGGGACCGACGAAGGCGTCAACGCTGGGTTGGCGGTGCAAGAGATCCGCGCCGGTGGCTCGAACGGTGGTCTTGGCGGGGACGTTTGCAATGTCGATGGAACTAGCGGAACCAACAAGTTCACCTTCAACCACGGCTATCAATCGTTGGTTCGCTCGAGCACTCAGATTGGCGACTTCCCCTATCGCTATCGCGCCGACATCGATCGCAATACGGGGCTGCCAGTGGAGACCTTCAATCCGTCGGATCAGGGCACGATCTTCGTCTACGACCTCCTCGGCCGCACCACCCGGGTGGCTCCCGTCGATGGCCAGGGCGAAGCCGACACCTGGCTGACTTATCACAGCCCCAGCGACGTCCCGCCGAGCGTCACCATCGAGCGCAAGGTCGGCAACGATGTCTTCAGCTCAGGGCTCTTGGTCTACGACCACTTCGGGCGTCTACGGCGCGAGATCCAGAGCATCCCGACCAGCGAGACGACCTCGGCGGAGTCGGAGCAGGAGACCAAGTACGACGTCCTCGGCCGGGTGACGGCGGTCTCGACGGTGCAGCAGAAAAGCCACGTCAACAGCGACCAGAATGCGACTCGCTACGCTGGCTACGACCCCTTCGGCCGACCGAGTCTGATCACTAGGCCGGACGGTACCCAGGAGGTGCGTGCCTACCAGGGAGTTCGACTCAGCACGTCGACGGTGAACATTCAGACCGAGACGGACGGAACGTCGGCCGAGACCACGACCAGCATCTCCGACGGTCTCGGCCGTCAGGTGCATCGCTACCACGACGAGTACGAGGAGATCTTTCGCTACGACCCCCACGGCAACGTCGTCGAGTCGGAGCGGCGGCCGCGCGGCGAGGTTCTCGGCCAGAAGCGCCAGTTCGGTTGGGACAACCGTGAGCTGTTGATCTGGGAGAAGCACCCCGAGATCGGCTCGACGGCCTCGAACGGCACCATCTCTTTCTTTCCGGATGTACTGGGCAATACCCTCAGCCACTTCGACGGCCAGCATCGCTTGACCCACGAGTACGACGGCGACGGACGCCTGGTGCGGGTCAAGGAAGGCGAGCGCCTGTGGGAGGAGTTCACCTGGTCCAACAGCAACGACGGTAGCAACTACAGCCGCGGCAAGATGGTGCAGGCGATTCGCCACAACTATCCGCCGCCGGGGCTCGATTGGGCGGTGGTCGAAGACTACGAGTACCGGGGACGCCTCGGCAAGATGAGCCGGCGCACCACCCAGTTGCGCTTCCCCGACAACGCCGTCGATGCCGATCGCTACGCCCACACCTTCGAGCAGGGCTGGGAGTACGACGCCCTCGGCAATGTGGTGTCGATCGACTATCCGGGCTGCATCACGACGCCTCAAAACAACCGCCAGTACTGCAACGATGACGCCGATCAGCAGCCGTTGTCGCACACCGTCACTCGCACCTACAACCAGGGCGTGCCCGTCAAGATCAGCACCAACCGGGGCATCTCTGCGGACTATCAGTACCACTGGAACTACCAGCTCAAGCGCATCGACTACTCGAACCAGGCTTATACCAGCCTGGCTCAAGGGACGCGCGGCATGCAGCGGCCGGCGGGAATCTCGCACTATGCCTTTGGGGGTCAGCAGATCTTCGCCAGCGGTACTTATCAGTATGACGGTGCCGGCAACATCGCGGCGATCGGCGAGGACCGCTATGTCTACGACGCCGCCAGCCGACTGGTGCGGGGAACGGCCGGCTCAGCGAACCGCTGGGAAGCCTATACCTACGATTACAAAGACAACCTGACGGCGGTCGAGCGCGACGGTGGTGCGCCAGCGGTATTCAACATCAGCGCCAAGAATCGGCTGGTCGGCAACGCCGGCAGCGAGCCGGATACGATCTACGACGCCTCCGGCAACATCGACCGTGTCGGACCGCCGGAGAACCCGCTCTTCGACCTCGAGCACGACAGCTTGAACATGGTGTCGACGGTGGCCACCCAGTATCCGGCGCCGGCGGAGGAGTATCACGCCTACGGTCCCGGCAACTACCGCCTGCTGACCTACAACGCCAGCACCGGCGAGCGTTTCTGGACCCTGCGCGATCAGGATGGCAAGGTTTTACGGGAGCATCGCGTCACCGGCTGGGGGCATTACCGCAATGCCTCTCAGCCGGGGGAGCGCTGGGAGTTCACAAAGGACCACGTCTACGGTCCTGATGGCACCCTGGCGACGCGCAGCGGTGCCGGCGTCCTGCGCTTTTTCCACAACGATCACCTGCAGTCGCCGCGAGTGATCACCCACGTCTTCGGCCGGGAGGTCGGGCGCCATACCTACTATCCCTACGGCGGCGAGGCCTTCTCCACCGGAGAGGATGAGCGCGTCGCCAAGTTCACCGGCCACGAGCTCGATCGCCACGGCGCCAGCTACTACATGCTGGCGAGGACCTACGTGCCGATCTACTACCGCTTCGCCAGCGTCGATCCGGCCCGCGATGGCTGGAATCTGTACGGCTATGCGAATGGCAATCCGATTCGATACTCGGATCCGACGGGGCTGTCGGCGGACAACCCCCCGGTGGTGTCAGTGCCCAACGCGGCCGGTGGCGTCAACATTGCGGCGCTCGTCGGCAGAGGGAGCCTGGGAGCTGATGAGGATGTTGGCTCACCAGGTCTGACCCCGGATCAAGGAAGGCAGCTCGTTGAAATCGCTGCCTTGATCCTCGGAATGACGAGCGCTCACGCGGCTGTTGCTTCGAGACTCTACAAAGGTGCTCAGGTCGCAACCAGAGCCTCCGCGGTCGGAGACTTTGCAACCATGGGTGGCACGGGTCTGGGCATTGGCGCCTTTGGCGAGCGAATGGCGGATCGTTTCGTTCCAGACAACTCGATGGTGGTGCGGGTTCAGGAGCGACCCGCTTCCGACTTCGCGGACTCGCGCCCGGCCGTTCTGCGATTCGCCGAACGGCAGTATCGCGAGACGAATCGCGCTCAAGGATCGAGAACCCCGCAAGGTTGGAGGCTCAACCGTGAGCGGGCTGCCCAGAAAGCCGGTCAGAAGCGCAGACAGATCGAGCGAACGCTGCGCGACAAGGGGCTCATCGACTAGGTCCCGGAATTCTTCGATCGACTGATCTTCGCCGATCTTGCCTGGCGAAGGATGCATCTCTTGCCGGGCAAATGCGAGGCATCCGTCGATCGATCATTCAGTCCTCCCATCCAGCCGGAGCATGTTCGCCGCTCCGGCTGTCTTTTTCTAATTCCCGGAAGCTCGACCGAGTGCCGATCTCGGCGTTCGAAACCTTTCCGGTTCTTGATTTGAGCTCAGCTCCAGGAGTGAGCTCGGGGAGCCGTGCGCTCACTGACTTGCTCGCCTATTACCACTCGCACTTCAACAGGAGACTTGCCATGATAGTCAGGAGATTGCTGTGTTCGATCACGATCGCCCTGGGGGCCATTGTGCTGGTTTCGACTTCGGCCCAGGGGGCCTGCATCACGGGAGGATCCGCCAGCAAGATTTCGAGCGCCCTCGCCGCGAGCGGCGTCGCCGAGCTCTGCCAGGGGGCCGTGTTCACGGTCACCACGCCGATCAACATGACCAGGAACAACTCGCGGATCTTCACCACTGGTTTTCCGACCAACGATGCCCAGAAGGCCCGCATCGAGGTCGGCAATGGGGCGAGCTTCAACTCGCCGGTGATCCAGGCCCGTAAGCCCGGGGCCCAGATCCGCAACGTCGTCGTCGACGGGCGATATCAGGTTTTGGGGCACGTCCATTACCGGTCGTTGATCGCCATCACCGGCAGGAACGGGAGGCTCGAGAACACCACCCTGCTTAACTCTTCCGGACTTTCCTTTGTCGATGCGGCGACGGACCCGAGTTGCTCGGGACTGCGGATCGTGCGCAACAACATCAACGGATCAGGCGACCACACCGCCCATGCCCAGTGGACGGACGGCATCGACGTCAGCTGTGACAACTCCTATATCGCTCACAACACGGTGCTCGACGCGACGGACGGCGGTATCACGATTTTCGAGAGCCGCAACACGGTGGTGGAGCACAACTGGGTGGCGAATGCCAATCGCTCGGCGTTCAGCGGCATCATCGCGGCGACTGCCCTGGGAACCGACTTCACCGGCACCGTGATTCGCAACAATCTGGTGCAGACCTGCTGCGGTCAGCATCTCCACGTCGCTCTTTCGGTGGGCGCCCATCTGTGGTGTGACGACGTCGGCCAGAACCCCGATTGCCAGGTCGGCAACGGTGTTTCCTTCCTCAACAACAGCGGCAGCGGGACCTTTGGCTTCGGCCTGGTGGTCGAGGGCATGACCAACGCCACGGTCCAGGGGAACAACCTCAATGTGACTCCCTGGTCGGGGCAGAACTGCCGGGTTCCCGGAGGCAACAACTACTACGTCGTCGATCTGCGGCCCGGCCATGCCTCGGGCTCCCTCCAACCGGGCTACTCCAATCGCACCAATTTGCACTGGCCCTGTATCGGGCCGACGAACCAGTAGCCGCGATCGCCGAGGCGGTCATTGGGTGATTTTCCTACGGCTGCTCTGGGCCGATGGCCCCGGGCAGCTTCTTCGTCGCGATTCACTCGCGCGATGTGAGAAGCGAGATAATTGTCAAGAATCTGGGGAGGTTTGAGATGCAATCCACGGGAAGACTTCAAAACTCACGAGCTGTTGCTTGGGCGGTGGCCTTGCTCATCGGAATTTTCGCGGCCCAAGGCGCTGCCTGGGCGCAGACGCCATCCGAAGGCAGCCCGGCCCATATCGAGATCCGTACTCTCCGCAACCAGCTCAAGCGGGTCGCCAGTGCCATCGCGGCCGGCGACCTCGAGAACCAGTACCGAGTCGAAAATGTCGTCCGGGACATCCGGCGGGCCCGGGCTTCGGTGGACAAGGTCCGCGCCAAGGACCCCGACTTCGACATCTCGAGCGAGATCGCCGAGCTCGAGAAGCTCGAGCAGAAGGTCGATGGCGGCGTGTCGGAGCTGAATCAGGAAGAAAATCTCGGGAAGCTCTTCCTTCAGAAAACCCATCTGTTCAGCAAGCTGACCATCGATCACGGATTCCATGGCAACTACGATTTCCGCCGGCGCGGTGCCGACTATCTCGGCGTCGCTCAGCAGTTCGATACCACTGCTCTGCGAGCCAAGATTCGGGAAGCCTCGGCCTACGCCGAAGGCACTTTCTACGAGCTGAAGAGCATTCGCCAGTTTCTCGAGGTCGAGTATCCAGAATTCGCCGAAGGCCGGCTCAAGCCGGTGGTCGATCGCCACATCGAGGAAGCCTATGGCCAACTCGACGATCAACCGGCGGCGGCCCTCGACTACGCCCGGGCGGCGGTCCAGGTGAGTGATGCGGTGCTGGCGGTGTTGCCCGGCAACTCGACCTACACCAGACTTCGCAGCGACGCCGGGAAGGCGCTGCAGGCGGCCGAGGTGAAAGTGCAGAAGGATGTGTTGACCAGTCCCTTCCACCGCCAGCATCAGCGCCGGATCGTCTTTGCCAATCGGCCGATCGCGGTGGGGGGTGAGGGTTCGGCCGGGATCAAGGACCGTTTCCTTGTCGGCGAGACCATCCATGCCCGGGCCTACCTCGATCGCAAGCTCAAGGGCTTGTCTCGCGCCACCGAGGCGCGCATCGAGGTCTATCTCGACGACAACCGGATCTACAGCGAGAAGTGGTACCTGCCGAGTGCGCGGGGCGAGGACAGCAGTCTCGATCTCGAAATCATCCCGGCCCCGGCTCTGCGCCGCCATCGCCACGGTGTCGCCATCACCTCCGGGCTGGTCGCCATGTCGCCCCGCAATCACCGGCTGAGGGTGGTGCTGAAGGGGGGACCCGGCAGCAGCGAATGGGCCGTCGGCGAGCTCGAGCTCGATGGCTCGGCCGGTGTCGCCGCGTTGGCCCGGCAATCGCGGGTCCTCAATGATCAGCTCTTGGCGGAGGTCGAGCTACCGAAGGCCGCGATGAGGAATGCCCGCCTCGAGCAGGAGATGGTCCGGCTCGCCGGCCAGCGCCTGTCGGCTCCCTGGAGCGTCGATCGGGTGATCATTCGTGATCGCGACTGGCGGATCGATCGCCACCCGGCGACGGGGGTGATCGTTCGGCGTCTTCTCAGCACCTGGGTGGTGATGCGCAGTCCGGATCGCTGTCGCATGATCTCGATGTCCTTCGCCCAGGCCTCCCAGGGAGGCTCGTCCTACGGTCGCACCGAGGACTACGGCGTCGGCGAGTCGAAGGACATTGGCTGCGACAAGCTGCGCTGATCGCCGAAGCGGATCCTCGCCCTCGGTGGGCGAGCTCGAAACCGGATCTTTGGTGAGCGGGGCCTCGGCCGAGGCCCCGCCGGAAGGGCCAGCCTCAGTTGCTCTTGAGGCCGCACGGAGACGGGACGTAGAGCGGCGCCACGGTCTGGTTGATCAGGCCACCTTCCTCGAACAGCGTCCAGGTGCTGCCCGGCAGGTCGTAGGCCCAGTAAAGCCATCCCGAGAAACCGAAGGCGCAGCTCTCGAGCTGCAGGGAGCGCATCGCCGCGGCGCCGGCCAGGATGTTGGCGTGGCGGTTTTTGAGGGCGCCGTACTCGCCCAGCATCGCCGGCGTCGCCGGATCGAGGTCGGACCACTCGGAGGATGCCAGATCGTCCTCGAGGGGGACCCCGAAGCCGGGATAAATGTGAAGGTCGATGAAGGACAGGGCGGTCGACTGGGACAGGACCGCCGGACGCACCGGGAAGCGCCCGTCTTCGCCAGCAGGCGGGATCGGCAGCAAGCCGTTCGGGCCTTCCGGTTTGCCGGAGGCGGTGTAGGTGAACATTCCGATGGTCACCATCGCGTCGGGGTCGCGGGAGCGGATCGCGTCGACCATGGTATCGGTGTAGAGGATGGTGTTTTCGTCGGCGGCGAGCTGGCGCTCGATCGGGTCCGACATGTCATAGGTCTTGCCGTTGGCTGTCGTCACCTCGAGGGTCAGGGAGGAGAACGGCAGCTTGCGTCCCTGGTAGACCAGCTCGTTGACCAGCTGGTAGGCGAAGATGCTGGTCAGGAACTCGGAGCCGACCCGAGCCTGCAGGGCATCGATGAAGTCCTCGAGATAGGCCTTCTTGGCGGCGATGTGACCGGGAGCGAGGTAGTGAGAGTTCATGCCCTCGATGTTGGGGGCCGGAGGGCTGAAGATCTCCCAGTAGTGGCGATTGAGGGGGACGCCATCGATCGATGGCAGAACGTAGAGGCGGTGCCGGGTGGCGCGCAGCAAGAAGTCGGCGAAGTGGTCGAGGTAGGCCTCGTCGAGGTGCCCGGTCTCCCAGGGCCCATTGATGCCGGTCTCGCGATTCCAGTTGCCCGGGTCGATGAAGACCCGAACGATGTTGTAGCCGAAGACCGCCATGG
>JBCCHV010000073.1 GCA_039028635.1 Acidobacteriota bacterium | reverse complement strand
GCTGAAAAACTCATCGCACACCTGGTGCGGGGCCGGGTTGGGCGGGGCCCCCCCGGCGGGGGGGCGGCGCCGCCGCCGCGACGGGAGAGGAGGCCCAAGAACCGCGCTTCTTGGGCCGGAGCGGGACGCGCAGTCAGGGGCGTGTAGCCCCTCTCGGAACAAACAGCTAGCAGGCGCTGAAGAAGTCGCGAAGCGGACTTTTCAGCAGTCTGCTAGAGCTCGAAGGGCTCCCAGCCGGCGAAGGTCTTCTTGGGCGCCTTCTTGGCGGCCTCCGGCAGGGCGTCGTAGAGCAGCTTGGAGGCCTCCCAAGGCTCCAGGTTGGTCGGCAGCTTCTTGACCGCGCGCAGGGCGGCGATGTCTTCGGCGGTGGTGGGGATCTCGCTGAACATCTCGTGAGCTTCGTCAGAGGTTGGCTTCGAGGGCATCGAGCTCCTTTCCGAGGCCGCGCTTTTCGAAGGCGCTGCGGACTTCTTGGCGGTCGACACCGGGGAGGCTCAGCAGCGACTGGATGTCGGCGAGGTCCTGGTGGCGCCGGGTTGTGTCGTTGCTCACGGCGTGCAGCTTCATGGCGATGAGGTGCTCCGGCTTCGGAATCGGCAGTGAGAAACCCGTGGGTCCGGTCACCTGCTGGCACGACCCGAAGATCGCATCGGCCGTCTCGCCTGCGACGTAAACGAAGTCGACTCGCCCGAGTCGCGGCTCGTGATGGAGATGGTTGGAATAGCCGGCCGAGCGATGAAGGGTCTCGTAGCCCCGGCTCTCGAGGAACTTCACGAGGGACTCTTGGGCGGTGGCATCGACCACGAAGTCGGTGTCGAGGGTTGATCGTGGAATGCCGAGAAAGGCGAGGGCCTGACCACCGATCAGGGCCCAGCGGGACGACGTCCGTTGGAGCTCCGGTTCGATCAGGTTCAGGGTGGCCTGCAAATCCATCTTCTGATCAGACTATCAACTGCCGAGCAAGCTCTCGGCCGATGGGGTTGCGAGGACTACTCCGCGTCGCCGAAGGCCGCCAGGACGTGTTTGGCGATCACCAGGTGCTGGATCTCGGTGGTGCCCTCGTAGATGCGCAGGGCGCGGACGGCGCGGTAGAGGAGGTCGACGGGGTGGTCGTCGACGACGCCGCGGCCGCCGAGGATCTGCACCGCGTCGTCGACGATGCGCTGCGCCGCCTCGGTGGCGAAGGATTTGGCCATCGCCGCTTCGAGGGTGATGCGCTCGGCGCCGTCGTCGGCCTTGGCGGCGGCGCGATAGGTGAGCAGGCGGGCAGCGGTGAGGTCGGTAGCCATGCGGGCGATCTTCTGCTGGGTGAGCTGAAAGCTCGCCAGAGGCTGACCGAACTGCTGCCGGGAGGTGGCGTGGGCGAGAGCCTCGTCGAGGGCCCGCCGGGCCATGCCGCAGGCCGCTGCCGCGACCGTCGGCCGCAGGCGGTCGAGGGTCTTGAGGGCGAGCTTGAAGCCGCCCCCGACTTCTCCCAGGAGGCTGTCCGCGGGCAGCCGGCAACCGTCCAGGAAGAGCTCACCGAGGGGGTGGGGCGCGCTCAGTCGCTGGGCCCGGAAGGTCAGCCCCGGGGTGTCGGCGGGTAGCACGAAGGCGCTGATGCCGCGATGACCGGCCGCCGGGTCGGTGCTGGCGAAGAGGGTGTAGAAGTCGGCCAGGCCGGCATTCGAGATGTAGACCTTGTGACCGTCGAGGCGCCAGCCATCGCCTTCGCGCACGGCGCGGGTCGCCATGCCGGCGGGGTCGGAGCCGGCCTCCGGCTCGGTGAGGGCGAAGCCGGCCATCGCCTCGCCGGCGGCGACCGCCGGGAGCCAGCGGCGCTGCACCGCGTCGGCCCCGGCGAGGGTGATCGGCAGCGAGCCCAGTCCCTGGAGAGCGAAGATCGAGTCGGCGAGGGAAGAGGCGGCGCCGAGGGCCTCGCGGATCAAGCAGCAGGCCCGTAGGTCGAAGCTGTCGGCGCGTCCACCCCAGGCGGCGGGTACGGTCCAGGCACTCCAGCCGCCGGCCCCGAGGCGCCGCAGGATCTCGCGCCCCTGGGCCCGACCGGCGTCATCGTCTTGCGGGTGCGGCAGGGGAGCGATCTCGGAGCCGGCGAAGCGGTCGATCTCGGGAGCTAGCTGGCGGTGACTCGAGGCCAGAAACGGGGCGATCGGCTGGCAGTCGATCAAGAGGTTTCCTCGTCGCCGGCGTCCTCTTGGTCGGCTGCCGTCGCCGGGCGGTCGAACTGCACCGGCCGGCGGTCGCGGAAGGCCTCGTAGGCGGCGCGGAAGTTGGGATCTTCCATGCAGGCGGCCTGGATCTCGACCTCCATGGAAAGTGCCGTTTCGAGGTCGAGGGCGGCCTCTCGCAGGACCATTTTCTTGGTCACCTCGAGGCCGAAGGCCGGGCCGGCGGCGAGCCGCTCGGCCCACTGGTGGGCTTCGCCGGCGAGCTCTTCGTCGCCGGTCACCCGGTTGTAGAGACCGATCCGATGGGCTTCCCGGGCATCGATGAAGTCGCCCGTCATCAGCAACTCCATGGCGCGACCTAGGCCGACGTGGCGGGGCAGCAACCAGGAGGCCCCCATGTCGGCACCGGAGAGTCCCACCTTGGTGAACAGGAAGGCGATCTTGGCGCGCTCCGACGCGACGCGCACGTCGCAGGCGCTGGCGATCACCGCCCCGGCTCCGGCGACGGTGCCGTTGAGGGCACCGACAATCGGCCGCCGGCAGCGCAGCATGGCGAGAATCAGGTCGCCGGTGTTGCGGGTGAAGTCGAGCAGGCCGCGATAGTCGAGCTCGAAGAGGGCACCGATGATGTCCTCGACGTCACCGCCGGAACAAAAGGCGTGGCCGGCACCGGTGAGCAGGATGGAGCGAACTCCGGGCTCCGTGTCGAGGGCCTGGAAGGTGTCCGTCAGCTCGCGGTAGACCTCGAAGGTGAGGGCGTTGAGGCGCTGCGGACGATTGAGCGTGATGGTGGCGACGCCGGTGGCCGGGTCGAGGTCGTAGAGGAAGGACTTGGCAGCGATGGTCATGGCGTCTCCCTTGGCCGGCGCGAGATGGCGTTCAGGCCGGCAGCACGGCGGTGGCTTCGATCTCGACCTGGGCGCCCTCTTCCAGGAGGTCGGCGACCTGCACCAGGCTCATGGCGGGGTAGTGGCGACCCATATGGCGTCGATAGGATTCGCCGATCGCTCCCAGGGCCGCCAGGTAGTCCGCCTTGTCGGTGACGTAAAGGGTCAGGCGGGCGATGTGCTCGGCTTGGCCGCCGGCTTCCTCGACCACCGCCAAGACGTTGCCGAGGGCCTGATCGAACTGCTGCGTGAACTCCGTCGAGACCAGCCTCTGATGGTCGTCCCAGGCGATCTGTCCGGCGACGAACAGCAGCCGGCCGCCGGCCGGCGCCAGGATGCCGTTGGAGTAGCCCCGCGGCGCGCCCAGGCGCTCGGGATTGAGGGCTTCGAGGAGGCTCATGCCTGCACCCCGCCGCCGTCGATGACCAGGGTCTGACCGTTGATGCCCTTGGCCCGTGGATCACACAGGGTGACGGTGAGGAAGGCGACCTCCTCGGGCTCCATCATGCGCTGCTGTGGGCTGGTGCTCTCCATGTGGCGGCGCGCTTCTTCGGCGGTGATGCCGGTCTTGGCGACGATGTGGGCGATGGCGCCGTCCACCAGCGGCGTGTCGACATAACCCGGGCAGACGGCGTTGACGGTCACTCCCTGGGTCGCCACCTCGGCGGCGAGGGAGCGGGTGAAGCCAACCACCGCGTGCTTGGTGGCGGCGTAGGCGCTGATGTAAGCGGCACCGACCTTGCCGGCCACCGAGGCCATGTTGATCACCCGGCCCCAGCCGCGGGCGAGCATCTCCGGCAGGAAGGCTTGAGTGCAGAGGAAAGTCCCGGTGACGTTGACCGCGAAGAGATGGCTCCAGTCTGCGAGGCGAATCGCCTTGAGCGGCGTCGATACCGCATAGCCGGCGTTGTTGACCAGGATGTCGACCGGTCCGAGCTGGTCGCGGGCGGCTTCCGCGAGGGCCTCGATCTGGGCTGGATCGGCGACGTCGCAGGGTACGGCGATGGCCTTGCCGCCGGCCTGGCGAATGGCCTCTGCGACCGCTTCGATCTCGGTGACGGTGCGGGCGCTGACCACGACGGCGGCGCCGGCGGCGGCGAGCGCCTTGGCGACTTCGGTGCCGATGCCGCGGCCCGCTCCGGTGACCACGGCGACCTTGCCGGCCAAGCTCATGGCGATGGCTCCAGGGACTGCTCCATGATGGCTTCCTCCAAGATTTCTCCGAGCACGGCGATGGTGCTGTGCCCCTCGTCGGTGGTGGCGGCGGCGGGATCGCCGAAGTAGGCCTGCGCGCCGCCGGCGGCGGCGAAGCTGTCGAGACCCTGGTGGATGGCCTCGGACAGGGATCGCCAGTTGGGCTCCAGGGAGCGGCGCCGGTGGTCGTCGACCAGCTCCGGGCGTACCGCCATCACCACCGAGCTCTCATATTGGCCGGCGTGGCAAGCACCGCTCTTGAACTCGTCCGTCAGGCGCAGCGCCCAAGGCTTGCGGGTGAGGTTGGGAAACACCACCGCCAGGGGGGTGCTCTGCTTCAGATGCTCCACGGCCTGCTCGATCGCCCCCAGATTGGCGGGATCGAAGTGGGCGCTGGCGATGGCCAGGAGGCCGACCCCTTGAGCCGCCAACGACTCGCCGATATCGATCAGCAGCGCCGTGACCGTTGCCGGCCGCACCGAGATGGTGCCCGGAAAGGCGGCCGCGAAGGGTGCCGCGCTGTAGTCGATGGGGGGCAGGATCCAGGGTTGCCAGGCGTTTCCGGCAACCAGCCGCCGGGCCCCGTCCCGCACCATCGCGGCGGCGATCAGACCATCCGTCTCGAGGGGCAAGTGAGGACCGTGGGCCTCGATGGCGCCGACCGGAAGAAGGGCCGCCAAGCGCTTGCGATCGGCGGCGTCGACCGCCCTCCAATTGCTTTCGGCCCAGAGCTGCGGGGGCTGGCTCATGAGGCCGGCAGGTTAGCACGACGATCGCCCCCTCAGCGGCCGCAGTAGACTCCCCGTCATGTTCGCTTCCCGGGCCAAGCTGCTGGTTGCCGCGGCGCTGTTTTCGACCGGCGGTGCGGCGGTCAAAGCGATCACCCTCAGCGGCTGGCAGGTGGCCGGTCTGCGCAGTGGAATCGCCGCCCTGGTGCTGCTGTTTGCCCTGCCGGCGGCGCGCCGGCGTTGGTCCTGGGCCTCGGTGGCGATCGGCATCAGCTATGCCGCCACCATGATCCTGTTCGTCCTCGCCAACAAGCTGACCACCGCCGCCAACACCATCTTCCTGCAGTCGACGGCACCGCTCTACATCCTGCTCCTCGGCCCTTGGCTGCTCGACGAGCGTGTCCACCGGCGCGACCTGGTCTACATGCTGGCCTTGGCGCTGGGCATGGGACTGTTTTTCGTCGGCGACGAAGGAGCGATGGTGACGGCACCGAATCCGCCGCTCGGCAATCTGCTGGGGGCCGCCGCCGGGGTCACCTGGGCGATCACCGTGGTCGGCATGCGAGCCCTCGGTCGGCGCCGCAACCTCGCCGGCCAGGCGGCTTTCCAGGGCAATCTGTTCGCCTTTCTCTTTTGCCTGCCCTTCCTCGGCAGCGCGGTGACCGGGGCGACCGCCGGAGACTGGTGGACGGTGCTCTATCTGGGGATCTTTCAGATCGGCGTCGCCTATGTGCTGCTGAGCTCGAGCATGCGCCACGTGCCGGCCCTCGAAGCTTCGCTGCTGTTGCTCGTCGAGCCGGTGCTCAGCCCGCTGTGGGCCTGGATGCTGCATGGCGAGGTGCCCGCCGCCGGCTCGTTGGTGGGCGGGACGGTGATCGTGGTCGCGACCCTCGTCAAGACCTGGCTCGACGTTCGCCGCGCCGCCAGTTGAGGCCGGCGCCATGGTGTGCCGCGAGGCGGTAGACTGTAGCCATGGATCGGCGCAGTGGATCACGCTTTCTTTCCGGCCCGCTGGCTCGTCGCGAGGAGCTGGGGCGGGCGTGGCGCATCTTCCGCGAGTTCATTCGCGGCTTTCGGCATTTTCACTTTCTGGGGCCTTGCGTCACCGTCTTCGGCTCGGCCCGCTTTCGCGAAGGCCATCCCCATTACGAGCTGGCGCGGCAGGTCGGTCAGACCTTGGCGCAGGCCGGCTTCACGGTGATGACCGGTGCCGGCCCGGGGGTGATGGAGGCGGCCAACCGCGGCGCCCAGGAGGCTGGCGGTCGCTCCGTCGGCTGCGGCATCGACCTGCCGATGGAGAAGGGCCTCAATCCCTACCTCGATTCCGCCGTCAGCTTTCACTACTTTTTCGTCCGCAAGGTGATGCTGGTGAAGTACTCCCACGCCTTCTTCGTGCTGCCGGGCGGCTTCGGCACCCTCGATGAGCTGTTCGAGACGGCGACCCTGATCCAGACCGCCAAGATCCACGACTTTCCCCTGGTGGTGATGGGGACCGACTACTGGCAGTCGCTGCTCGACTTCATCGCTTCGGACATGGTGGGCGGCGGCACCATCAGCTTGGAAGACTACGAGCGCCTGATCGTCAGCGACGATGTCGACGAGGCCGTCGCCCGGGTGGCGGCCCTCACCGAGCAACGGCTCGGCCCGGACTGGCGTCGCCGGCGCCGGCCGAGCTGGCTGCTGGGGGAGCACGACCCGTTGCCGGCGGACGGGGCGGTCGAAGGTGAGGCCGCTTCGTGAGCGAGGGCGACGCCATGAACGAGATTCCGCTGCGCTCGCAGACTCCCGCCACCATCGAACGGGTCGAGGGTGAGGCGCGCCGCGCCGCCCAGGACTTCCTCGCTACCGAGGAGCCCCTCGAGATCCATCTCGCCGCCGGTGGCGAGGAGCGTACCGTCGCCGTCACCATGAGGACGCCGGGCAACGATCACGAGCTGGCGGTGGGATTCCTCTTCGCCGAGGGAGTGATCTCCGATCGCGGGCAGGTGGCCGCCATCGAAAGCGTCGGCGCGGTGCGGCCGGGGTGCTCGAACGTCGTGCGGGTCGAGCTCGTCGGTGACGAGCTGCCGGACCTGGCGCCCCTCGAGCGACACTTTTTCGCCACCAGCTCTTGCGGCGTCTGCGGCAAGGCGGGGCTCGAGACCTTGACGCTGCGGGGTGCCCGGCCACTGCCGTTGGGTTTCGCGATCGCCTCCGACGTGGTGCGCTCCCTGCCCGACACCCTGCGCGGCGCCCAGGGTGTCTTCGACTCGACCGGCGGCTTGCACGCCGCGGCCCTGTTCTCGGCCTCCGGAGAGTTGGTGGCGGTGCGCGAAGACGTCGGTCGCCACAACGCCCTCGACAAGCTGGTCGGTTGGGCCCTGCTCGAAGACCGCCTGCCGCTGTCCGACGGTGCGGTGCTGGTCTCTGGCCGCTCGAGCTTCGAGATCCTGCAGAAGTGCCTCGTCGCCGAAGTCCCGGTGGTGGCGTCGGTGTCGGCCCCGAGCAGCCTGGCGGTGGATATCGCGCGGCAGTTCCAGATCACCTTGATCGGCTTCCTGCGCGCCGGACGATTCAACGTCTACGCCGGTGCCGCCCGTTTGCCGGCGTAACGATCCTCGGCCTCCAAACGCCAGTGGGGATGAGGCGCTCGAGAGCGTCTCGGAGCTGGAATCCCTGTGTGCAGCCTGGAGGCAACCGTCCGAAGATGGCTCTGCCTCCGGCCTTTTTTATCTCCCTCTTCCCATTCTTCAGGTTGCCGAGACCGTCCGATAAAACGGACGTTCTGTCCTCTCGCCGTGTGGTTTTTCGTAGTCGCAGGCGGGAGTCGCCGCTGGCCGCGGCTGGCACCGGTCTTGCTCATCTATTCGGAGTGAGAACGTTCCATGAGCCTGTGAGAGAAACCGCTATGAAGATCCCTTGCCGTCGCCTGTTGGCGCTTTTTTGTTTGTTCCTCTGCCTGTCCGGCTGCCTCTCGGTGCGAGCCACCGGCACGGTGGCCTCCGGCAACCACCTCGGAGGTCTCGAGGTGCGAATCTTCGCCGACGATGACGATCGCCGGGCCGGCATCCTCGGCCCGCGGCATATCGAAGCGGTGCTCGAACGCGATCACCAGGGCGGCTGGGAGCCGATCTTCCGCGCCCTGTCGCCGGCGTGGTCGATCACCGAGCTGCCTCCCGGTCGCTATCGCCTGCGTTTGCCTTCGAGGCTGGACGAGGCCGGCTACTCCGTCGACCTCGAGGATGCGGGCAAGATCTTCAAGGTTCGCCGGGGCGAGGTGACGCAGGTCGAGGCCACCGTCGAGCACGTGCCGCGGGGCTTGATCGCCGCCGGCGTGGTGACGGCGGTGGTGGCGGGCATTCTGCTCCACGAGTGGCTCGACGATCACGATCTGCCGCTGCCGCCGCCCCCGCCGCCGGCCCTGGTCGAGGCGGCCTTCCACATCACCCTCGATCTCGCCCTGTGGGCGACCTGGGAAGGGGGAGCGCCCCGCGGGCCGGACCTGGCGCCGGTGGTGACCTCCCACTTTCCGGAAGCGGACTCGCAGGTCGAGACCCGGCGCCCGCGTCTGGTGTTCGCCCTGTCGGAGCCCTTGACGATGGTCGATCTCGCCGCTGTCCAGGTGACCGTCGACGGGGTGCCTTGGGAGGGTGAGACCTTCTACGACTCCGAGACTTGGTGGGTGACCTGGGAACCGCTGGAGGACCTGCCGCGGGATGCCGCGGTCGAGGCCTTCCTCGAGCCCTCCGGCATCGCCGACAGAGCCGGCAACCCGCTCTTCGGCGAGGCCAGCTTCACGTTCCGTACCGCGCCCTGAGGTTGGTTCGGGAGCGCTTTCCTTGGCTCGGGTCGAGGGTGCCGTTATGATGGCGTAAATGGAGCGTAAGTCAGCGAATGTCCGCGGTCGGGGCGCCGGCGTCAATCCCGTCGGGCGCTTCGAGCGCCTGCGGGTGGTCTCGGACCAGCCGCCGCCGGAGCGGGTGATCACCGAGCTGCGCCGCGACAGCAGTCGCTCGATCATCGCCCGCAACGACAGTCCGGACATCCCCTTCGACGCATCGATCAATCCCTACCGCGGCTGCGAGCATGGCTGCAGCTACTGCTACGCGCGCCCGACTCACGAGTACCTCGGCTTCTCGCCGGGCCTCGACTTCGAGTCCAAGATCCTGGTCAAGGAGAACGCTGCGGAGCTCCTCCGCCGCGAGCTGTCAGCCCCGCGCTGGCGACCCCAGACGCTGGCCCTCAGTGGCGTCACCGATCCCTATCAGCCCGCCGAGGAGCGCCTGCGGATCACCCGCGGATGTCTCGAGGTCCTGGCCGAGGCGCGCCATCCGGTGGTGGTGGTGACCAAGAGTGCCCGGGTGCTGCGTGATCTCGACCTCCTGACCCAGTTGGCTCGCTACCGGGCGGCGGCGGTTTGCCTCTCGATCACCACCCTCGATGGTGAGCTGGCGGCGCGCCTCGAGCCGCGCGCTTCCCATCCGCGGCGCCGGCTGGAGGCGCTGCGCCGGCTGTCCGACGCCGGCGTGCCCTGCGGTGTCCTGATGTCGCCGATCGTTCCTGGCCTCACCGATCACGAGATCCCGACCCTCCTCGCCGCCGCCTCGGAGGCCGGAGCCGGCTTTGCCGGCTATTTGATTCTGCGCCTTCCGGGGGCCGTCGGCGAGCTCTTCGAGGATTGGCTCGAGCGCCACTATCCGGAGCGCAAGGACAAGGTCCTGAACCGCCTGCGCTCGATGCGCGACGGGCGCCTCAACGACCCGCGCTTCGGCCACCGCTTCCGCGGCCAGGGCGCCTTTGCGGAGCAGATCCGCGACCTCTTCCACGGTCACCGCCGGCGCCTCGGCCTCGACCGCCGCGGCGTCGAGCTCTCGACCGCCGCCTTCCGCCGGCCGCCCGGGCGTCAGCGGACCCTGTTCGATCTGTAGGGTGGTCGCTCGGGCGCCGACCTGTGGAATGATTCCTCTGCCCGCAGGTTCGACTCGTCGGGGCCGAGGACTCGCGCCATGAAACATCTCCTCTTGATTGTCACGCTCCTGGTGCCTTTCGGCTCTGCCGGGGCGACGCCGGCAGCGGATTCCGGACCGCTCAACCTGGTGCTGGTGACCCTCGACACGCTGCGTGCCGATCATCTCGGGGCCTACGGCTACCAACCCGCGCGGACGCCGAACTTCGACACCCTGGCCGGGCGCGGCGTGCTGTTCGAGCGCTGCGATACGGCGGCGCCGATCACCCTTCCCAGCCATGCCTCGATCCTCACCGGCCTCGAGCCGCCGCGCCACGGCGTGCGCGACAACGGCACCTTCGTCCTCGAGGAGTCCTTCGACACCCTTCCGGAGTGGCTTGCGAAGGCCGGTTACGACACCGGAGCCGCGGTGTCCTCGGTGGTGCTGGCGAAACGCTACGGTCTCGCCCAGGGAGTTCGCCGGTGGGATGAAGAGCTGGTCGCCCGGCGACGTGGGCTGGCGGCCGAGGAACGGGACGCTCGGGAGGTCACCGATGCCGCCCTGGCGATCCTCGAGGACCTCGAGGGGCCATCCTTTCTCTGGGTGCACTACTACGACCCCCACGTCGACTACCGGCCGCCGGCGCGGCTGAGAGAGGGGCAAGGGGGCAAGTTTCCGGACTATGACGCCGAGATCGCCTATGTCGACGAGCAGCTCGGCCGGCTGCTCGCGGCCTTGCCGGAGCGCACCCTGGTGGCGGTGGTCGGGGACCACGGTGAGATGCTCGGCGAGCATGGCGAGAAGACCCACGGCGTGATGCTGCACCAGGGAGCGCGGCGGGTGCCCTTCGTGCTCGCCGGACCGGACTTGCCGGTCGGTAAGCGGGTCCGCGAGCTGGTGCGCACCATCGATCTGGCGCCCACTCTGCTCGATCTCCTGGGGCTGGCGGTTCCTCCGGACCTCGACGGCGTCAGCCTGAAGCCGCTGCTCGCCGATGGGCGCAGCGACGACTTCGCGCCGCTGGTTTCCTACAGCGAGAGCTTCCTGCCTTTGTTCTCGTACCGCTGGTACCCCTTGCGCGCTCTTTCGGACGGCGATTGGCTGTTCGTCGACGCACCCGCGGCGCGACTCTTCGATCTGCGTCGGGATCCGGCCGAGGAGACCGATCTGGCGGCGCGTCGGAGCTCCGATCTGGAGCGCTGGCAGCAGGACTTCCGACAGCGCCTCGAGGCCTGGGGGGAGCTCGACGACCTGCCGCAAGCAGGAACCGTCCCGGACGAGGACCGCCGGGCCCTGGCGGCCCTCGGCTACCTTTCCGGCGCCGGCAAGGCGGACGATCTCGTCGGCTTGCCGGATCCCTACGAGGTGGTCGATATCGCGGCCCAGCTCCACGACCTCGGTGAGCTGGTGGCGAAGGACGACTGCGCCGAGGCCCAGAAGCCGTTGCGCGCCATCCTGCGGCGCAATCGCGAGAACCTGCCGGCCCTCAACATGGCCGGCATCTGTCTGATGGGGCAAGGCAAGTACGCCGAGGCGCTGCCCTACTTCGAGCAAGCGGTGGCGGTACACCCGGACTCGACCATTGCCCGGGCCAACGTCGCCGGTTGCCTGCTGCGGCTGGGGCGGCGGGACGAGGCCGAAGTCGCCTATCGCGACACCTTGGAACGGGACCCGGGCGTGCCCCAGGCGGTCGCCAATCTGGCTCGGCTATTGCGCGAGAAGGGCGACACGGCGGCGGCTCTCGGCGTCCTCGAAGCAGGCTTCGCTGCCGGTGGCAATCACGGACGCTGGTATCTGGAGCGCGGCCTGAGCCTCGCCACGGCTGGCAACGTGGCGCGGGCGGCGGAGGACTTCGAGCGCGCCTTGGCCGCTGATCCCCTCGACCTCGAGGCCCTCGAGAACGCCGCTCGGGCGGCCTACCACCTGCGTCGGCCGCGGCGCGCCGCCGACCTCTATCGGCGACTGGCCGAGCGCACCCCCGGCCGATCCGATCCCTGGAAGACCTTGGGAGCCATTCAGCTCAACGATCTCAACGATCTGCGGGCGGCCCGGCAGAGCTTCGAACGAGCCCTGGCCGTGGAGCGTGATCCGGTGCAGCGGGCGGAGCTCTCCGAGCTTCTCGCCGAGCTACCGCGCTGAAGTTTCAGGATTCTCGTGGGAGGTTTGCATCCGCTCCCCGCGGCGACGTACCATGAACCTTTGGGGGCCAATCCGAAGAGAGGTTTTTCCACCTTGGAGGTTCGCGTGAAGACGACTCGACTTCTATGTCTGGTGCTGCTGATCGGCGGCCTGACAGTTCCCTCCTTTGCCGCCGTCGAGCGGCACCACGTCACCGAGCTGGACAATTTGCAGAAGTCCCACTCGCCGCTCTACGCCGGCCGCGTGGTGCGTTCCTACGAAGAGGTCTCGTCGGCGGTGGCGTTGCCCGGCGCCTGGGGTGCCCTGCGCGCGACCCTCGGAGCTCAGGGGGAGCTCTACGTCGACGTTGCGACGGGCGGTCCCGCGCTGGTCAAGGGACAGCCGGTCGCGCTGGTCCCGGGCAAGGGCAATGACCTGAAGCTTGCGGAATTCGATGGTCTTCTCGGTCGCAAGGCCGAGGTCGTCGACGAGGCTCTGATCCAGGCGGCGGCGGATCGCTTCGTCGATCAGCAGGTGGCCCTCCTCGGGGTGCCTCGGAACGAGATCCGGCAGCGCAACGTGACGCAGATCAACGACGACCTCTGGATCGTCACCTACGAGCACTACCTGCACGGCGTGCTGGTGGCCGGCTCGCGCTTGAGCCTGGTGATCGGTCACGGCAACCTGCTCATGTGGGGGAGCGAGGATCTCTTCGCGGAGCGTTCCGGAGACGCCTCCCTGGCGGCCCTCGACGTGGCCTCGGCGGAGCAGTTCGGCAAGGACTACATGGGCTGGCAGGGACAGCGCGATCGGCTGGTCGACGGGCCCAAGCTGGTCTATCTGTCGGAACGTGCCGGCGAGAGCAATCTGGTGGCCGGCCAGCAGAGCAAGCGCCATCGCCTGGTTTGGGAGATGGTCGCCCAGCGTCGTGGGGTGGTCGGCTCCTGGCTGATCCAGGTCGACGCCACCAGCGGTGAAGTGCTGCAGTTCGGCGACATCAATCGCTACGGTTGGATCCGCGGTGGGATCTACCCCAAGACCTGGACCGAGCCCGAAGTCACCCGTCCGATGCCGTCGGTGGACATCGGCGGCGGCAACTTCTCGACCGTCGAGGGTCTGATCGACGGCGTTTCGCCGGCGACGGTCCCGCTCGAGGGCTCGAAGGTGACCCTGCGCGATCAGTGCGGCACGCCGGGAGCCCCGGTGCTGGCTGGCGATCCCGATGGCAACTTCGATTTCGGTGAGGGACCGCCGAACCCGGACGGCGACGCCGACTGCACCAACAACGGCATCGGCAATAACGGGGGTGAGCACAACACCCATTCGGCGCGGTCGTCGTACTACCACATCACCCGTTTCAAGGAGAAGGCGGTGTCGTGGTTGCCGGGCAACGCTTGGGTCGACAGCGCCCACGAGGTGCGGGTCAACATCGACAACGTATGCAACGCATACTGGAGTCCGCCGGGTGGCTTCAACGGCTTCTTCCAGGAAGGCTTCTACATGACGCTGCACTGCTTCAACACCGGTGAGGTCGGCGGCATCTTCCTGCACGAGGTCGGCCACGGTCTCGATCAGAACGACGCTCAGGGCGTCGCCGACGGCGGTACCGGAGAGGCTTACGCCGATGTCGTCGCCCTCTTCGGCTTCCACGATTCCTGCAACGGTGCCGGCTTCTGGGATCAGACCTGTCCGAGCTACGGCTTCCCGTGCACCACCTGCACCGGTATCCGTGACATGGATTACGCCGCCCATACCGACGGCGGCGGCAGCCCGGTGACGGCGCCCTTCACGACCACCAACTTCGCCAACACCTGCCCGTCCAGCTTCTTCACGGTCGGGCCCTGTGGCAACTCCGGTCACTGCGAGTCGCACGTCGCCACCGGTGCGATTTTCGATCTGGTGACCCGCAAGATGGTGCCGACCCTCGACGAGGCGACGGCCTGGTTCGTGGCCGAGCGTGACTGGATGCTGGGCATGCAGATCGCCACCGCCGCCTTCAACTGCAACGAAACCACCTTCGCCTCCGACGGCTGCTCCGCGACGTCCTGGTTCAACGCCATGCTGGCGGCCGATGACGACGACGGCAATCTGGCCAACGGAACGCCTAACGCGGGTTTCATCTTCGAGGCCTTCGACGATCACAACATCGCCTGCGGGACGGCGGGCGATGCCGCCAACACCAGCAGCTCTGCCTGTACGGCGCTGACCGCGCCGGTGCTGACGGCGGCGGTGGCCGGCGATGGCGAGAGCATGGACCTGAGCTGGCCGGCGGTGGCCGGTGCCCAGGGCTACACGGTGCTCAAGGCGCATGATTCCTGTGACATCGACTATCAGCAGGTGACCACCGTCGGTTCGGGAGTCACCAGCTTCAACGACGACGATGTCCAGGGTGATCAGGTCTATGCCTACCGCCTGGTGGCCCACGGCACGGCCGGAACTCCGGCCGACGACGCCTGCATGTCGAGGTTGTCGAACTGCGAGCAGGTGTTCATCGATGCTTCGATCTTCACCGACGGCTTCGAGAGCGGTGACACCACGCGCTGGGACGCGACGGTGCAGTAGATCGATCGGTCGCGACCTCGTCGCCAGCGATTTCAGGGCGGTCCTTCGGGACCGCCCTTGGTCGTTTCAGGAAGGCCGCGTCGAGGCTGCAGAGGAGGTTCGGCTGGCCCTTTTCGTCCCCGCCAAGGCCGGCAATTCCGGAGAAGCCGATGATTACGATCGGTCGCTATCGTGATCGTGGAAAGTCAGGCAGCGAAAAACTCGTTGGCCACCTGCGGCCGAGCTTTTAGGGCTTGAGCGCCGCGAGGAACCAAACGCAGGCCGCATCCGGGGACTCACATGAGATCGATCCAAGGTACGTCGCTCCGTCTCGCCCTCCTCCTCGTCGTCACCGTCCTCGTGGGACCTGCCGACGCCGCCCTCGAAACGCGTCGCGGCGGCGACCTCGAAGCGCTTCAGAAGTCTCGCGCCAGCCTCTATGGAGGTCGCCAGGTGGCGCCCCTGGCGCAGTTCGAATCGGCCCGTTTGGCGGCCGACTGGGCCTCCTTGGCGGTGCCCGGCTCGAAGATCTATCTCGACACCGCCACCGGCGAGCCGGCGCTGGTGAAGTCGGCGCCGGTGGCTCTGATCCCCGGGAAGGGCAACTCCCGCGGCCTCGACCAGGTCGCGGCCGAGCTCGGGCGTGAGGTCAAGGCCGTCGACGAGGCCGTCGTCCAGGCCCTGGTGGACCGCTTCGTGGGCCGCAACCTGGGTCGCCTGGGGGTGGACCAGGAGGAGCTGCGGCCGCGCGGTGCGGCGCGCGTCAGCGAGAACCTGTGGGTGGTCACCTACGAGCACGCGCCGGCTGGCGTGGTGGTGCGGGGCTCCCGCTTGACCTTCGTCATCGGCCACGGCAACCTCATTCTGTGGGGCAGCGACGGCGTCTTCCCGCTGGCGCCGGAGGTGCAGCGGCTGGCGCTGCTGGACGCGGCGGCCGCCGGCCAGCGGACCCGGGACTATGTGCGTTGGGACGCCGGCCGCGACCGCGTCGTCGAGGCTCCCCGGCTGGTTTACCTGCTCGAGCGCGGTGGCGAGTCCAGCCTGCGGCCCGGTGAGAAGGGGCGTCATCATCGCCTGGTCTGGGAGATGGTCTTCAAGCGCGCCGGCGAGCGGGGCAGCTGGATGAGCCAGGTCGACGCCGTCAGTGGCGAAGTGCTGCAGTTCGGCGACATCAACCGCTATGCCTGGATTCGCGGCGGCGTCGAGCCCGTCGACTGGACCGACGAGCAGCTTCGACCGATGCCGCGAGTCGGTCTCGGCGGCGGCATGTTCGCCTCGGCGGAGGGCGCCTTCACGGCGGCCGGCTCGACCACCGCCAGTCTCGACGGTGAGCGGGTGTTCATCCGCGATCGTTGCGGTGATCCGGCCGGTGCGCCGACCGTCACCGGCAGTGGCGATCTCAGCTTCGGCAGCGGACCGGCGAATCCCGACGGCTCCGCCGACTGCGCGACCAACGGTATCGGCGATGGCGCGACGGCGGTCTTCAACACCCACGCTTCGCGCTCGGCCTATTTCAATGCCACCCGTCTCAAGGATCGCTGGCTCGGCTGGTTGCCCGACAATACCTGGCTCGCCGACTCCCACGAGGTGCGGGTCAATATCAACGGCGTTTGCGACGCCTACTGGGACGTCACCGAGCAGTTCAACGGCTTCTTCCAAGAGGGCCTCTACGGCGGTGGGCCGCTGATTTGCTACAACAGCGCCGAAGTTGCCGGCGTGGCCCAGCACGAAGTGGGTCACGGCATCGACCAGAACGACGTGCAGGGCTTGACCACTGACGGCGGCAGCGGCGAGGCCTATGCCGACGTGGTGGCGGCCCTCGAGCAGCGCAGCTCTTGCATCGGCACCGGCTTCTGGAATCAGCTTTGCGAGGGCTATGGCTTCCCCTGCCGCACCTGTACCGGGGTGCGGGATATCGACTACGCCGGTCACGAGGACGCCATCGGCACTCCGATCAGCACGCCCCTGACCACCCTCAACTTCGTGTCGTCGTGTCCGACCAGCTTCTTCACCTTCGGACCTTGCTCGAAGTCGGGCCACTGTGAGAGTCACATCGCCAGCGGAGCCTTCTGGGACTACACCACCCGTAAGCTGACCACCCTCTACGATTCCGACACGGCGTGGTATCGCGGTGAGCGGACCTTCGTGCTCGGGATGCAGGTGGCCGGCAAGATGTTCAACTGCAACTCGGTGACCTTCGCCTCCGATGGTTGCGACGCGGTTTCCTGGTTCAATGGCTTCCTGGCCGTCGACGACGATGACGGCAACCTGCTCAACGGGACGCCCCACGCGGCCCTCATCTTCGAGGCCTTCGACGACCACGACATCGCCTGTGGATCGTCGGCCGACACCTCCAACCAGAGCTCGACCACCTGTCCGGCGTTGGCGGCGCCGGTCCTCGGCGGTGTGGTGGCGGGCAGCGGCGAGGCGATCGATCTCTCCTGGGCAGCGGTTGCCAACGCCCAGGGCTATGCCGTCTTGAAGAACCAGGACGGCTGCAGCGCGGCGCCCCATCTGGTGGCCTCCCTGGGAGCCGGTGCCACCAGCTTCAGCGACAGCGACGTGGCGCCGAATCAGGACTACTTCTACCGCTTGGTAGCTCTCGGGGGAGCCGGAACGCCGGCCGATAATGCCTGCCTGTCGGCGCTCTCGAACTGTGCCGAGGTGGGGATCAGCAACGTCCTCTTCGAGGACGGCTTCGAGTCCGGCAACACCTCTTCCTGGTCGGCCACCGTCCAGTAGTCGCCCCATGACGGGCCGGCGATGCGCCGGCCCGCCAAAACTGACGGGCCGGCGGTGCGCCGGCCGACTCTGGCTCTATACTTGGCAGCCGGTGGGCTGCCGCGACGAAAGTCGGGAGCTTGCCGCGCGATTCGGGCCTCGATGGGGCCCGCCCGTCCAAACGACCGCGAGGCTCTCCTCATGAAGGCGCGACTCCTGAATTGCGGGCTGGTGGTTCTGCTGGCGACCGCTGGCTGTGCTTCGATCGAGATCGAGGTGGACTCCTCGGCCCCTCGGCCGCAGCCTTACGCTTCCACCTACGACCCGCCGGCGGCACCGCCGGTGGTGATCGAGAACGCCACCATCCTGACCGGCACCGGGGAACGCCTCGATGGCGCCTCCCTGGTCCTTGCCGATGGCCGCATCGCTGCCCTCGGCAGCGCCGTCGACGTGCCTGCCGAGGCCCGGCGCATCGATGCCTCCGGACGCTGGGTCACGCCGGGCATCATCGACATCCACTCCCATCTCGGGGTCTATCCGTCGCCGGGTTTACGAGCCACCCAGGACGGCAACGAGGCGACGGCATCGGTGACCGCCCAGGTGTGGGCCGAGCACTCGATCTGGACTCAGGATCCGGGATTCTCCCGCGCCCTCGCCGGTGGCGTCACCAGCCTGATGATTCTGCCGGGCTCGGCCAATCTCATCGGTGGTCGGGGCGTGACGGTGAAGAACGTGCCGGCGCGCAGCGTCCGGGGGATGAAGTTCCCCGGTGCGCCGCACACCCTCAAGATGGCCTGCGGCGAGAATCCCAAGCGGGTCTATGGCGGACGCCGGCAGTTTCCGTCGACTCGCATGGGCAACTTCGCGGGTTACCGCAAGGCCTGGATCGAGGCTCAGGAGTATCAGCGCAAGTGGCGCCGATATCGCTCCGGAAAGTCGTCCGGTAGTGGGCCGCCGAAGCGCGATCTCGGTCTCGAGACCCTGGTCGGGGTGCTCGAGGGGGAGGTCCTGGTGCACAACCATTGCTACCGCGGCGAGGAGATGGCCTGGATGCTCGACCTGGCGGAGGAGTTCGGCTACCGCGTGACCGCCTTCCATCACGCCGTCGAGGCCTACAAGGTGGCCGACCTGTTGGCCGACAAGGAGGTCTGCGCCGCCATGTGGGCGGACTGGTGGGGCTTCAAGCTCGAGGCCTTCGACGGCATCCGCGAGAACATCGCCCTGGTCGATCATGCCGGCGGCTGCGCCATCGTCCATTCGGACTCCGATCAGGGCATCCAGAGGCTCAATCAGGAGGCCGCCAAGGCGATGGCCGCCGGCAACCGCATCGGCCTCGAGATCTCGCGCCGCGAAGCCATTCGCTGGATCACCTCGAATGCCGCCCAGGCGGTCGGTATCGCCGACGAGACCGGGTCTCTGGAGGTCGGCAAGGCGGCCGACGTGGTGATCTGGAGCAGCGATCCCTTCAGCGTCTACGCCCTCGCCGAGCAGGTCTTCATCGATGGTGTGGCGCGCTTCGAGCGCGGCAACCGCGAGCTGCAGCCGCTCTCGGACTTCGAGCTCGGGCTGACGGAGGGCGGACCGTGAGGGCGCGGCTGGCAGGGTTCCTGATCGCCTGCGCTCTCGCCGCGGTGGCCGACGGCGAGGTCCTCGCCGTGCGCGGCGGAACGGTTCATACGCTCGGCCAGGCTGGCACCCTCGAGGGCGCCACGGTGTTGATCGAGGATGGCGTCATCCAGGCCGTCGGCGTCGGCATCGCGATTCCGCCCGGGGCTCGAGTGATCGCCGCCGAAGGCAAGGTGGTGACGCCCGGGCTTCTCGACTCGGTCAGCCGCATCGGGCTGGCCGAGATCTCCCTCGAGTCGGCGACGGTCGATTCGGCGAGCGACGATCCGCACTGGACGGCGGCATTCTCCGTTGCCGATGCCTTCAATCCGGCCTCTTCGCTGGTGGCGATCAATCGCATCGAAGGCCTGACCCGGGCGGTGCTGGCGCCGCGAGCGCGCAGCGGACCGCTGGCCGGAATCGCGGCGGCGGTGGATCTCGTCGGCGGCGAGCCCTCGCCGGTGGCGATGTTCGCGGTCTATGGCGAGGCCGGTGCCGAACGCGCCGGTGGCTCGCGGGCGGTGGCCCTGGCCCGACTTCGGGAGGCGCTCCAGGACGCGCGCGACTTTCGCGCTCATCGCGCCGCCTTCGAGCGCGGTGAGCGCCGTTCCTATGCCCTCAGTCGCCACGATCTCGCCGCTCTCGAGCCGGTGATCGACGGCCGCCTGCCGCTCGCCGTCGAAGCTCATCGGGCGAGCGACCTGCGAGCCCTTCTCCGGCTCGCCCGCGAGCTCGAGATTGGCCTGGTGTTGGTGGGGGCGACGGAGGCTTGGAAGGTGGCGGCGGAGCTGGCGGAGGCCGGAGTACCGGTGGTGCTCGATCCGCTCGAAAACCTGCCCTCGTCCTTCGAGCGCTTGGGATCCACCCTCGCGGCGGCGGCGCGCCTGCACGCCGCCGGAGTGGAGATCGCTTTCAGCACCGGAACCGCCCACAACGGGCGCAACCTCAAGCAGTCGGCGGGTATCGCGGTGGCCTACGGCCTGCCCTGGGAGGCGGGGCTGCGGGCGATGACCAGTGGCCCGGCGGGGATTTGGGGACTCGATGCCGCCTACGGTTCCCTCGAGGTCGGCAAGGCCGCCGATGTGGTGGTCTGGGACGGTGATCCGCTCGAGGTCACGACCTTCGCTGACCAGGTCATCATCGCCGGCGAGATGGTTCCGATGAGCAGTCGACAGACCTTGCTGCGCGATCGTTATCGCGATCTCGACGACCCGCGGCTGCCGGCCTATCGGCAACCGTGACCGACCGGCCGCCGGGGCTGCCACGGAACCTGCTCGGCGGCCTCTCGGGCGCCCGAAAGTGCTTTCCTGAGCTGGTAGACTGAGGCCACCTAAACCTGGATCGGAGGTCACCTTATGCCGAAGAAGGATTTCACCATCGGTATCGAAGAGGAGTATCAGATCATCGAGCCCGATACCCGCGAAGTGACTTCCTATGTGCAGGAGTTCTTCGACCAGGGGCGGCTGGTGCTCAAGGATCAGATCAAGCCCGAGTTCCTGCAGTCTCAGGTCGAGGTCGGGAGCAAGATCTGTCACTCCATCCAAGAGGCCCGGCAGGAGTTGATCCGCCTGCGGCGCACCGTCTGTGAAGTCGCCGAGAGCCACGGCTTGGCGGTGGCGGCGGCCAGCACCCACCCGTTCTCGAAGTGGACCGAGCAGCTGGTCACGCCGGCGGAGCGCTATGCCAAGCACGAGAAGGCGATGGCCGAGGTGGCTCGCCGCATGCTGATCTTCGGAATGCACGTCCATATCGGCATCGAGGACAAAGAGCTCATCATCGACGTCATGGATCAGGCGCGGTACTTCTTGCCCCACCTGCTCGCCCTGTCGACCAGCTCGCCCTTCTGGCATGGCCGTTCGACCGGCCTCAAGTCCTACCGGTCGGTGGTCTTCGAGAGCCTGCCGCGAACCGGGCCGCCGCCGGCCTTCCGCTCCTACAGCGAGTACGAGTACTTCATCAACACCCTCAATCGCACCGGCTCGATCGAAGACCCCACCACCATCTGGTGGGACATGCGGCCGCACCCGGTCTTCCCGACCCTCGAGTTCCGGGTCTGCGACATCTGCACCAAGGTCGACGAGGCGATCTGCATCGCGGCGCTGATCCTGGCGCTCTGCACCAAGCTCATCGAGCTGCGCCGCAACAACCAGTCCTGGCGCCGCTATCGCCACGAGCTGATCACCGAGAACAAGTGGCGGGCGGTGCGCTATGGCATCGCCGGCAACCTGATTGATTTCGGTCGCCAGGAGGAAGTACCGGTGGCCCACCTGGCGGAGGAGATGCTCGAGCTGGTCGACGACGTGGTCGACGACCTCGAGGTGCGCCAGGAGGTCGAGTACGTCCGCACCATCCTCGAGCATGGCACCAGTGCCGACCGCCAGCTCGCCACCTTCGAGGCCACCGGTGACCTCGGGGCGGTGGTCGATCAGCTAGTGCGCGAGACCCGCGAAGGCATCGACTGAGCCGCCGCTCGGTCCGCTGCGAGAAGTCGCCATGTCGGTCATCGTCCTGCTCGGTCCACAACGCTTTGAGCCGAGCTTGTCGGGGGTGGTGGCGGAGATGGGTATCGACGGCTCGATCGCCGCCGTTACCGCCGGCTGGCAGGAGCGCGAAGGCGAAGACCAGGAGCTTCGCGACCACCTTGCCGGCCGGGTGGTCAACCTGCGCCTGCACGCCCGGGCGGAGCAGGTCTTCGCCGCCGACGGCGCCCTCTTCGCAGCCCTGCGTTGGCGCCAGAATCGCCTCAAGGAGCTGCAGCGCCTCTATCGCTTGCGCCTCGACCCGGTGCTGTCGGCGGCCCGAGCGATGCGCTTGGTGCGCGGCGAGGCCGCGCTGGTCGAACCGGAGCGGCGGGCCGCCCTCGAGATGCTGCGCGACCTCGATCGCCATCATCTCGAGCGCGTGCGAGCGATTCATCGCGAGCACCAGGAGGAAGTCGCGGACCTCTCGAGCCCGCTCCTCGCCGAGCATCGCGAGGAGCTCGCCGAAGAGCTCGCCGGCTGCGCCGCCCTCGCCCTCGCCGGCGGTCACGTCGCCGTGCTGCTCAATCGACTGCGCCTCTTCGGCATCCTCGACCTGATCGCCGGCCGGCCGATCTTTGCCTGGTCGGCGGGGGCGATGGTGCTGGCGTCGCGGGTGGTGCTGTTCCACGACAGCCCGCCCCAGGGGGCCGGCAATGCCGAGGTGCTGGAGAACGGCTGCGATCTGCTGGGGGATTTTCTACCCTTGCCTCATGGCGGCCGCCGCCTGCGCCTCGACGATCCCCTGCGAGTGGAGCTGTTCGCCCGTCGCTTCGGCCCGGAGCGTTGTTGCACCCTCGATCCCGGGGCGCGGGTCGTCTTGCGCCGTGGGCGGTTGGTCGAGCACGAAGGAGTTTTGCGCCTCGGCAAGGACGGTCGCGTGGCGCCGCTCAAGAAGCGCGGTCGTAGGGCGGTGACGGCATGAGCGAGCGGAGGAGCGAGCCATGACGGTGGCCGTCGAGCAACTGCGGGACGCGGCCGCCGGAGAAGCCCTCGAGTCTTTTCTGGAGGGCCGTGAGTCCCCATTGGTGAGCGGCACCCGGGCGACCTTCTTCTGGCGTGGTGAGGCCGACGAGGTGCGCTTGCGGCACTGGATCTTCGGTCTGCCTTCAGCGGCGACCATGGAGCGCCTCCCGGACTCCGACGTCTGGTTCGTGACCCTCGAGATTCCCGCCGAGTCGCGGGTCGAGTACAAGATCGAGCTGGTCGAGGGAGCCCACCGCCGGCTGATCTGCGACCCTCTGAACCCGAACCGGGCGAGCGATCCCTTCGGCCAGAACTCGGTCTTTTACGGCCTCGGCTACGAGCGTCCTGAATGGACCCTGGAGCATCCCGAGACCCGCCCCGGCACGCTCGAGGAGGTCACCGTGCGCAGTCGCGCCTTCGGGGAGAGCCGGGATGTGCTGGTCTATCTGCCGGCGCGCTTCCGGCGTCATCGCACCTATCCGCTGTTGATCGCCCACGATGGCCGCGACTACTTGCGTTTCTCCGGCCTCAAGACGGTGCTCGACAACCTCATCGAGCGTCACGAGATCGCCCCCATGGTGGTCGCCCTGACGACCTCTTCGGATCGCCTGGTGGAGTACGGGGCGGATCCCCGCCACGCTCGCTTTTTGGCCCGGGACCTGATGCCGGCCCTCGAGCGCAACTTTCCGCTCTCGCCGCTGCGCGGCCTGATGGGGGCCAGCTTCGGTGGCGTCGCCTCGCTCTACACCGCCTGGCGCTACCCGCGCCTGTTCCGCCGCCTGCTGCTGCAGTCGGGCTCCTTCGCCTTCTCGGACATCGGACACCACAACCGCTCGCCGGCCTTCGACCCGGTGGCGGAGTTCGTCAACGCCTTCCGCGCCGCCCCCGGCAAACCGGCGGAAAAGATCTTTCTCTCCTGCGGCATGTACGAATCGTTGATCTACGAGAACCGCTCGATGATTCCGCTGCTGCAGGAGGCGGGGCTCGAGATTCGCTATCGCGAAGCCCGCGACGGTCACAACTGGGAGAACTGGCGTGACCGCCTGCGCGAGGCGCTGTCCTGGCTGTTTCCGGGGCCCCTCTGGATGGTCTACGAATGAGCCCGCGACGCGCCACTCCGCCGGCGGGTCCGATTTTCGCTGCCGGTCCTGTACACTGCGCCTTCCCGCTCGCCGCTGAGGCGGGCCTCCCATGCCCTATTCCCCCCTCTGGAGATCTCGGACGTGGCTGAAATCACCCGTCACATCGGACTGTCCCTGGGAGCCGACCTGTGTTGGCCGCTGTGCTTCGAAGAGATCGTGCAGCGCCTCGATCTGACCATCCCGCAGGGCGATGACGAGGTTCGCATCGCCGTCGAGCGCCTCACCATCGAGCCCTTCGACCTGCGCCAGCGGTCGCGCTACGACGTGGTCGTCGACCGCCTGACCCACTGGTACCACACCAGCCGGGAGTGGATCAAAAAGGCCATCATCCTCGACGACCTCTACGTCTTCAACAATCCCTGGGCGGTGCAGTCGATGGAGAAGCACACCGCCTACTGCGCCATGATGCGCCTCGGCATGCCGGTGCCGGACACCTGGATGGTGCCGCCCAAGCACTACGAGCCGACGCCCGATCTCGAGCCCACCCTACGGCGCTACGCCAAGCCCTTCGACCTCGGCAAGGTGGGCGATGAGCTCGGCTACCCGATGTTCATGAAGCCTTACGACGGCGGTGCCTGGGCCGGGGTCAGTCGCCTCGACGACGAGGGGCAGCTACGGGCCGCCTACGAATCGAGCGGCAAGCGGGTGATGCATCTGCAGAAGGCGGTCGAGCCCTTCGACCGCTTCGTGCGCGCCATCGGCGTCGGCCCGCAGGTCTATCCGGTGCATTACGACCCCTCGGCACCGCTCCACGGGCGCTACAAGGTCGACTTCAACTTCCTCGATTCCGACGAGGCCTTCCTGCTGCGCGACATGACGCTGACCATCAACAGCTTCTTCGGCTGGGACTTCAACTCCTGCGAAGCCCTGCGCCGCGATGGCGTGTTCCATCCCATCGACTTCGCCAACGCCTGTCCGGACTCGCAGGTCACCTCGCTGCACTACCACTTCCCGTGGCTGATCAAGGCCAAGATCCGCTGGGCGATCTTCTGTGCCGTGACCCAGCGCAAGATGCGTCAGACCCTCGACTGGCAGCCCTTCTACGACATCGCCGATCGCGAGGGCATGGATGATCGCGAGCGCCTCGCCGCCTACGGCGACCTCGCCCGGCGGCGTTTCGAGCGCGATCGCTTCGTCGAGTTCTGTGACCGCCATCTCGGTCATCTCGACGAGGTGGCCTGGGAGTTCTTCGGCAGCGATGTGGCGCGGGATGCGGTGCACGCGAAGGTTGCCTCGCTGTTCCCGGCGCACGAGATCGAGACCTTTACGGACCACTTCTGGGGCTTGATCCAGTTCTGGCGCAAGACCGAGAGCGACCGCCTCGACCTCTCCGTCGAAGAGTCCACCTGAGGGGATACGGGCCGAGAGCTCGGCGCGGTGACCTCAAGACGGGGTCTTTTGCTCGGCGTGGGACCGAATGCCCTGCATCATGCCGCGGAAGACGATGCCGTGGAAGGGCAAGACGGCATACCAGTAGAGAAGCCCCGCCAGCCCGAGGGGCTTGAAGCGGGCGGTTTGCTCGAGATCCGAGCCGCCGTCGGGCCGCCGGTGGACGAGGAACTCGAGGGTCGCGATGCCGGGCAGCTTCATTTCCGCCCGCAGCTCCAGGCGTCGATTCGCCTCGATGCCGGTGACACGCCAGAAGTCGACCGGATCACCAAAGCCGAGGACCTCCGGATCGCGTCGGCCGCGGCGCAGGCCAGGGCCGCCGATCAGGCGATCCATCCAGCCGCGCAGGCGCCACAGGAAGCTCGAGCCGTACCAGCCGTTGCTGCCGCCGATGCGGCAGACGGAGCGGAACAGGCGCTCGGCGGGAGCGGCGGTGGCGAGGCGCCGGCGATCGCGGAAGGTGGTGCCGCCGGCCCAGTCCGGGTCGCCGGGAATGGCGCCCGCATCGAACCAGGAAGACTTGTGGGGCCGGGGAGCGTCGAGGGCCTTGGCGATGGCGTGGGCGATCGGCTCCGGCTGATGGGGGATGAGGCGCCGGGCGAGGTCGTTGCGACACACCACGCGGTTCTTGAGTCCTTCCGCCAGGGGCCGAGCGATATGCCGCGACAGCGGCGTCACGAGGTGGATCCACAGCGAGCTGAGGCGCGGTGTCAAGACCGGCAACGGCAGAATGACGCGGCGCTTGAGGCCGCGGGCATCGCTCATCAAGTGCATCAGCTGGCGATAGGTCAAGATCTCCGGGCCGCCGATGTCGAGGGTGCGACCGGCGGTCTCCGGGATGTCCGCGCAGGCCACCAGGTAGTGGAGCACGTCGCGGACTCCGATCGGCTGACACTCGGTCTGGACCCAGCGCGGCGTCACCATCACCGGCAGGCGCTCGACCAGGTAGCGCAGGATCTCGAAGGAGGCGGAGCCGGAGCCGATGATCATGGCGGCCCGCAGCACCGTCAGCGGGATCCCCGTCGAGGCCAGGGCCGCTTCGACTTCGCGTCGCGAGCCGAGGTGCTCGCTGAGGTCGCTGCCGGTTTCGCCGAGGCCGCCGAGGTAGACGATGCGGCGGCAGCCGGCGGCTGCGGCGGCAGCGGCGAAGGCGTCGGCCAGCTCTTGATCGCGGCGGGCATAGGCGCCGCCGGCGGCCATCATCGAGTGGATCAGATAGTAGGCGAGGTCGACTCCCCGCAGGGCCGCTTCCATCGCCGACCGGTCCGCCGCGTCGGCCACCACGATCTCGACCGCTGGTGAATCGGCCCACGGTCGAGAGGCGACCTTGGGAGCGCTACGGACCGGGCAGACGACCTCGTAGCCCTGGTCGAGCAGGCGCGGTACGAGGCGGCCGCCGATGTAGCCGGTCGCACCGGTGACGAGAACCTTCTTCGCCCTCAGGGGGACGACCTCACTCGTTACTGCCGTGCTCCTCGATCATGCGATTCATCACCCGCTCGGCAGCCTCCGGATAGGAGAGGTGGAGCCGCTTGGCCAGCTCTCGGGCCTCCTCGCGGGCTTCCTCGATGCGATCGCCGAGGCCGTTGGCGCGTAGTCGGGTGAACAGCATGTCGAGCTCCGTCAAGGCCTTGGGCTCGGACGTCAGGGTCATCCCGAGGACCTTCGGGATGGTCATCTTGGGGGCCGGGTCGATGCCCTGTGCCTTCTTGAGCAGGCGATCGGCTTCCTCGTCGTCGAATCCGAGTAGGTCGGCACTGAGTTCGTCGGGAATGTCCGTCACGGCCTCTCCTTTCGCATCGACGTCCCCTCCGGAAAGTGGGTCCTTGAGTAGAAGCTTATCGCATCCCGGAGCGTGGCGAGGGAGCTCCTCCGGTCACCGGCTCGAGACCCTGCCGAAAGGCCACCTTGCGTCGGAAGACGCGGCGGAACATGCGGCAGCGCTCATCCGCCGTCGTGAGCTCGAGACTGACGTCCCAAGGCGAAATCACCTCGATCGTCACCTTGCGGCGACCGATCGACGAAAAGATCTCCTCGACCCGTTGGGCGTGGCTGCGATCGAGGGCATCGGCGATGCGCAGGATGGCGGCGAGCTTGCGCACGCAGCGGCGCTGCCAGGGTTTGAGGGCGGCGAAGGTCGGGTGATCGCGTTTCGGCATCGCCCGGCGGTGGTAGCGGGCGACGTGGGCGATGACCTCGATCTCGCGCGGGTCGAAGGCGTCGAGGGAGGCGCTGTTGATCAGGTAGAAGCTGTGCTTGTGGTGGCGGCGGTAGGCCACCAGGTAGCCGAGGTCGTGGAGCATGGCCGCATACTCGAGCCACTCGCGCTCCTGGGGGCCGAGCCCGTGCACCGAGAGGGTGAGGTCGAACAGGCGGACCGCCAGTCGGGCGGTGGCCTGGTGGTGGTCGTAGACCGCCGGGCAGCGGCGCGCCAGCTTGTCGATCTGGCCGCTGCGAATCTCGCCCGGTGGCGGCAGCTCTTCGACCGGCCGACCGACGACGTCGAGGACCAGCCCTTCGCGCAGGGCGCGATCACTGACCAACAGGCGATCGCTGCCGGCCTTGGCGGCCAGGCGCCGCAGGATCATCGCACCGGCGAGGATGGACTCGGAGCGCGGCGCCCCGACCGCTGGCAGCAGGGCGATTTCCCGCCGCGGCATGGCGCGCAGGCGAGCGATCACCCGGTCGAGGTCCTTGATGCGCAGCTCGCGCAGGCCGGACGAGCCTTCGCTCGGCGGTCGTCCCGCGAAGTGTCGCGCCAGGTCGGCGCAGCAGCCGGCGGTGCCGGAGGTGGCGATCAGGGTCTCGACCTTGCCGGTCGAGGGCAGGGCCGAAAGCTCGCCGTCGATGTGCTTGCGGAGCTTGTGCAGCGATTTGGTCTTCACCGGGTCGCCGCGCAGGCGCGCGGCGCAGCGCAGGGAGCCGAGGGGTAGGCTGTCGACGGAGGCGAGATCGCCGCCCTCGGTGACGATCCACTCGGTGCTGCCGCCGCCGATGTCGGCGACCACGGCGGTGCCGGCACCGAGGTCGACGGCCTCCCGTACCGCCCGGTAGATGAACCGTCCTTCGTCTTTGCCGGAAAGGCGCCGCACCGCCAGGCCGGTGTGGGAGCGGACCGCCTCGAGGAACTCCTTGCCGTTGCCTGCTTCGCGCACCGCGCTGGTCGCCACCGCCACGGTGTGGGCGACGCCGCGCAGGCGGGCCAGGGTGGTCATGCGAGCCAGCGCCTCGAGGCCGTCGGCGAAGGCCTTCTTGCTCAGCCGGCCGCCGGAAGACAGGGCGCTGCGGCCGAGCCGCACCATCTCCTTTTCGCGGTCGACGACGACGAAGCCACCGCCGGGCTCGGGATCGGCGATCACCATGTGGATCGAATTCGAGCCGACGTCGATGGCGGCGATGCGCCGCGAGCTGGCGGCGAGCTCGCCGGGTAGGGTCTGGACCCGGAGCAGGCTGGGCGGTGGCGGAGCGGTCATCGGTCGATGGTCGATTGTTCGCGATCAGTCTACCCGCCTTTCGTTGATTCCTGGACGGATGACGGCGCGGCTCCGTACGCTGTGCCGGGAGGTGCGATGGACGACTACTCGAGGGATCCCCAGCTCGACGACCTGGTGCGCCAGCTCAATTCCGAGCCAACGGCCGGTGAGTCGTCGGATCGGCCGACGGTTCCGGCGCAGCCGGCGCCGACCGCGCGGTCGGTGCCGTCGGGGCCGCCGGCGATCGATCCATTGGATGCCTCCTCGGCGGCCGATTCGGAGGTTGGCGAGGAGCTCGCGACCATCCTCGCCCATGCCCTGGCGGGCGGCGCCAGCGACCTGCTGCTGGTCGGCGGTCTGCCGCCGGTGATCCGCATCGACGGTGCGCTCAAGCGCCTGCCAGCGCCGCCCCTCGCCGGGGAAGAGATCTGGGGCTTGCTGCGAGGCCACCTGTCGGCGCGCGGCCGTCGTGCCTACGAAGAGCGCGGCGCGGCCGACTTCTCGCTACGCTTGACCGGTAGCGATGGCGGCCGCCGATTCCGCGTCAACTTGCACCGCCAGCGCGGAGCGCCGGCCGCAGCGCTGCGGGTTCTGCCGCAGCGAGTGCCCCGAATCGAAGACCTTCAGCTACCCGTTTCCCTGGGCGAGCTCGCCGACGCCCGCAGCGGTCTGCTGCTGGTGTGCGGTCCGGCGGGCAGCGGCAAGACCACCACTCTGGCGGCCCTGGTGGGGGAGATCAACGGGCGTCGGCCCTGCCACATCGTGACCCTGGAAGATCCCATCGAGTACGAGCACCGGGCCGAGCGGGCGGTGGTCGAGCAGATCGAGATCGGTCGCGACTCGCCCTCCTTCGCGGAGGCGCTGCGGGCCGCCCTGCGGCAGGACCCGGAAGTCATCCTGGTGGGAGAGATTCGCGACCTCGAAACCATGACCACGGCGCTGTCGGCGGCCGAGACGGGGCACCTGATCCTGGCTTCCCTGCACACCCGCAACGCGGTTCAGGCGGTCCACCGGATCGTCGACGTCTATCCCGCCGCCGCCCAAGGGCAGATCCGGCAACAGCTCGCCACCAGCCTGCGGGCGATCGTCTGCCAGCAACTGGTGCCGCGCCAGGACGGCGCCGGCCGGGTGCCGGCGGTCGAGCTGCTGTTGTCGACGGTGGCGGTGCGCAATCACATCCGCAATGAGCGCGCCGAGAAGCTCACCAACGAGCTGGTGCTCGGCAAGCGCCTCGGCATGATCTCGATGGAGGACTCGCTGGCCGGTTGGGTCCGCGCCGGAGTGATCGATGCCGCCGAGGCGCGCCTGCGCAGCAGCCGGCCGGAAGAATTCGACAGCCTGCTCGCAGGCCACTGAAAAAGGCGTGAACCCCCTTTTTCAGTGGCTTGCGAGCTGTCATATCCAGGGGGACTAAAGGCGCCCCCCTCAAGCGCACGCACATGCCGTGCGCTTTCACCCCCGTCCTCAGCGGCTTCGCCGCTGCCTCGCGCTGATCGCGCTCGGGTGCCGGGTGCTGCGCTAGCACCCGGCCTCTCAATTGACTAGATTTCGTTGAAGAGAGGCTGTCAAGCAGAAGGTCGAGGCTTCACGAGAAGTAAATGTCAACGGTAGGGGGAGCCCCCGAGGCTGACGGCGGCAAGGAGACGCATTCCGAGCGCGGTCAGCGCGAGGCGGCGTCCGATAGGGCGCCGAGGTCGGGGGTGAAGCCGCACGACATGTGCGTGCGGCTGAGGGGGGCGCCTTTGGAGTTGCCCCGATTTTGTGGACAGAAACCGTGCCTATGAGAATAGGCCTGGAGGAGTTCACAAAATGGTTGAGAAGCGTCGTCGTTTCAGTGAGGAGTTCAAGCGCGAAGCGGTGCGTCTGGCGTACGAGAGTGGTCGTCGTTTGAAGGACGTGGCGAAGGAGCTGGATGTTCGTCCGGATCTGATCCGCCGGTGGCGTCACGCCTTGAGTGGCGGGGAGCCTGGGAAGCCGGCTTCGGCAGAGGCGCAAGAGATCCGTCGATTGCAGCGCCAGCTGTCGCGGATGCGGGAAGAGCGCGACATCCTAAAAAAAGCCTTGGCGATCTTCTCGGATCGGCCGCAGTGAGGCTGGACCTGGTGG
>JBCCHV010000072.1 GCA_039028635.1 Acidobacteriota bacterium | reverse complement strand
GCGGACTTTTTCAGCAGTCTGCTAGCAGGTTGCTGAAAAAGTCATCGGCAACCTGCTTCCGGGCCCGGAGGGCCCGGCGGCGGAGCCGTGAGACGGGGTGAGCCCGAAAAATCGCACTTTTTCGGGCGAGGGGGCGCTTAGCCCCCTGAAACAAACAGCTAGCAGCGTTGGAAAAGTCGCGGAGCGGACTTTTTCAGCAGTCTGCTAGCGAACCTTGGTGAGCGGGACCAGGCGAGGGCCCGAGAGCTCGCCGCCGTCGTCGAGGATGCGCAAGGAGAGCTGCGAGCTGGCGGTCGTGTGGACGCAGCCGGTGAGCAGCAGCCAGCGCTCGGCGGTGGGGCGGAGCAGGTAGTCGTAGGCCAAGACCTGGCCGTCGAGGGTCGAGATCTCCGGAGGGAGATCAGCGAGGGTGCGCCAACCGCTCTCGGAATCCCAAGTTGTGAGGTACAAGCGTGGCTGGTCGCGGTTGCGGCGATCGAACCAGGCCAGCGCGAGGGCGCCCTGGCCATCGCCGGTGGGCCGAACCGTTTGATAGTCGCGCCCGGGCTCCCAGGTGCGGGTTTGCTGAACTCCCCAGGGCGTCCAGCGACTGAGCTCCCAACGGCGGCCGGCGTCGGCCGAGCGAAACACCCGGCCACGCTCATCGAGGAGGATCCGATGGTCGTCGCCGCCTGCCGGCAGGAGCTCGCCGGCGGCACCCCGGGGCAGGCCCGAGAGCGTCGTCGCCGGATCTGCTCCGGCACTGAAGCGCAGGCCGCCAAAGAGAACTCCCTGGCGATCGGCGGCGTCCGGATAGGCCGCTTCTGGTCGATCGAGGAGGACCGGCCGCTGACCCATGGGCTGCCATTCGCGCGCCACCAGGCGAAATGCCCGGGCGGTCGCCGGATCGCCTTCGAGGGCGACCAGCCAGGCGGAGCCGGAGAGGTCCCAGGTGGTGGCGACGGTGGCTCGGCGGGGGATGGTCAAGGCTTCGCCCAGAGGGCTCCAACGGCCCTCCTGCCAGCGCACCGGCTGCAGGCACTCGCGGCCACAGCGTTCGACTCCAAAGGGCTCTCCGGGGCCCACGGAACCGGCGAACACGGGCCGCTCGTCGGCGGCGTGAAGGCGACCGCTGGCGGCATCGCCGGCCAGGTCGATCAAGCCTCGTCGCCCATCGCCGGCGCTCACCGAGAGGAGAGCGCGTCCGCTGCGCGTGTCGAGAGCGAAGGGGGTCAAGCTGCTGTGGCGATCACAGCTCGGCGCCTGCGCCGCGGCGGGAGAGAGGGACGCGCCGATGATCAGCAGAGTGGCGAAGGCGAAGTGACGGAGAACGGAGCTGGCCGGCATGGTGAACCTCGCGGGAGATCAGGAATCGGTGCCGGGAGAGCTCAGGAGGCGTGCCGGAATGCCGGCGGCGCGGGCCTGATCCGGGAGGTCTCGGAGCACCACCGATCCGGCACCGATCATGGCATCGTCCCCGATTCGAATGCCGCCGAGAATTTTGGCGCCGGCTCCCACCGTCACGCGGTCGCCGAGGCGCGGGCAGGCGGTTTCGTCGAAGCGCACCTCGCCGAGGGTGACGCCGTGGAGCAGGGTGCAGTCCTCGCCGATGACGGTCTCGCCGCCAATCACCAGGCCGAGGCCATGGGCGATGATCAGGCCACCGCCGATGTCGGCCCGAGGCAGGATGTCGACGCCGCAGGAGCCGATCGACCAGCGCCGGGCGATGGCCGGCAGCAGGGGGACACCCCAACCCTTGAGGGCGTGGGCGAAGCGATGGGCGACCACCGCCTGGAAGCCGGAATCGAACAACAGACCGTCGAGGAGGGCCGACCAGAAGGAGCGGCCCTTGACCTGGCGCAGGCGGCCGAAGTCGCGCCGCAGGCGCGGCCACCAGGTCATCGCCGCCTCCAGCGTCGCAGGGCGGCGGTGATCCCGAGGCGCGGCAAGCGGCTCCACCAGGAGTAGGCGCCGCGGGCCTTCAGCCAGAGGTCGAAGCTCGATTCGGTGGGTCCCAGGATCATGCGTGGAAAGGCGAGGCGATCACGGCGATGGGCGTGGGGGAATCCGTGGATCGAAACGGCGCTGGTGAAACCGGCCGCGGCGACGGCGGCGCGGCTGGCGGGATCGAGACGGCCGTAAGGGTAGCAAAAGGACTCGACCGGCTCGCCGAGGAGGGTCTCGAGATCGCGGCGGCAGCCGGCGATTTCCGCCTGGAGGTCGGCGGCCGGCAGCTGGTCGAGGCGGGGGTGGCTGCGGCTGTGGGCGCCAATCTCGATGCCGGCCGCTGCCAGGCGGCGCAGGGTGTCGCCGTCGGCGAGCTCTTCGCGCCGCTCGCCGGCCGCGCGGTCCCAGTGGTTGTCGCCGCCGAGGGAGCCGGAGACCACGAACAGGGTGGCGCTCATGGCGCGGGCGCGCAGCAGCGGCAGGGCATGGCGGGCGAAGCAGCGGCAGCCGTCATCGAAGGTGAGGGCGACCTGACGGCGGTTTTTCGGCTCGCCGGCGGCCTGCCGCAGGCTGACCCCGCGCAGGCCGCGGTCGGCGAGAAAGTCGAGCTGGCGCGCCAACTCCTCGGGGGTCAGGTAACTGCCCGGGAAGGTGGCCGGCGGCGTCAGCGGTGGCGGCTCGACGTGGTGGTACATCCACACCGGCGGCAAGGCGGTCTTCACGGTGGGCTCCCGGAGCGTCGCTCCGCCGCCAGGGTCTCGAACAGGCGCTGGTAGGCGTCGATGGTGGCTTGCGCCGAGAAGGCTTCGGCGCGTTGCCGCGGCAGGTTCTGCCAATCGCGATCGAGGGCCGCCGCCAAGGCGTCGGCATAGGCCGCCGTGTCTTCCGGGTCGGCATAGAGACCGACCTCGCCGAGGACCTCCCGGCGCACCGCATCGTCGGGAGCGACGCAGGGCAGGCCGCAGGCGAGGGCCTCGAGATAGGCGAGCCCAAAGGCCTCGCTGATCGACGGCAGGGTGAGCACGTCGGCGACGGTGAACCAGCCGGGCATCTCGGCGCGCGGCACGGCGAGGCGCCGGTAGTGCTGGCGGCCGAGAAGGCGATGGGCGAGCTCATCGAGAGGTTCGGCGAGGGGGCCCCGGCCGAGGACCAGCAGGCTGGTCCGGCGGCCGCGCCGGTGGAGCTCGGCGACGGCGGCGATGGCGCGGTCGATGCGCTTGTGGTCGTCGAGGGCGCCGGCGGTCATCACCACCGGCGCGGGTAGCTCGCACGGTGCCGGCGGAGCGCCGGGGTGGAAGCGGTCGAGGTCGACGCCGTGGGGAATCACCTCGATGGCGGCCTGCGGCGCGCCGGCGGCGATCATCTCGGCGGCGGCGCCGGTGAAGGCGACCACGCGGTCCGGCCCCTGGCGTGCGAAGGCGCGCTCCCATTTCGGACTGTTGCCGTGGGCGATGTCGACGAAAGCGGTGCCCCGGCGGCGGCGCAGCCGGCGGGCGATGGCGGCGCCGATCAGTCCCCCTTCCATCACCAGGACGTCGAAGTCGCCGCGCCGCAAAGGCCCCTGGGCGCTCCAGGAGGCAGTTGCCCACTCGACGTTGAGGGGGTCGAGCCAGAGGGTGTCGAGGACCTTGCGCAGCCAGCGGAAGCGATAGAGGCGCGTCAGCCAGGGAGCGTCCCGCGGCACGGCCCACAGCTGGCGGTCCGGCACCGGCGGCGTGCCGCGGCCGAAGGTGGTGACCGCGACGCCGCGTTCCCGCAGGGCCTCGGCGAGCTCGACGACAAAGGCTTCGGCGCCGCGCTCGACGATTCCCAGGCCGGACATCACGAAGGCGATGCGCAGGGTCATCGGCGGTCCCCCTCGGCGGCCGCCGAGGGGCGGAAGAAGAAGTCCTTGACCGGACCCTCGAAGCGGTGGAGGAAGGCCGCCGCCACCAGAGCCGAGGCCGCAATGGAGGCGGCGAAGCGGCTCCAGGAGGCGGCCGGGAAAACCGCCGCCGTCAACAGGAACAGGGGCAAGGGCAGCAGGTAGACGAAGGCCAGGTCCCGCAGCAGGCGCCAGAAAGCGGGGCCGCAGAAGCTCGCCATGCGCCAGGCCATCAGCAGGTTGCCGAGCAGCAGGTAGTTGGCCCAGGCCATGCCGGCGACGCCGAAGGGGCGTGCCAGCAGCACGCCGAAGACCAGCAGGGAAGTCATATTGGCGATTACGATCACCAGCCAGGTGCGGTCCTCCTCGCGCACCTTGAGGACCTCGCCGCCGAGGCGAGTGAAAGGGTCGGCGAGGGGCAAGAAGCAGAGGATCTTGAGCAGCGGGACGGCGGCCACCCACTTCGGGCCCAGGATGATGTCGAGGAGCACCACCTCGGCGTTGAAGAACAGGAAGTAGGCGGCGAGGGTCTCGAGGGCGAGAATGCCGACGGTGCCGAGGCGGTAGGCGTCGACCATGCGCTGGCGATTGCCGCGATACTCGACCAGCGCCGGATAGACCACCCGCAGCAGCGCCGGAAGGACCAGGATCTGCAGTCGGAGGCCCCACTCGTAGGCCTTTTCGAAGAAGGCGACGGCGAGGCTGGCGGACTCGTCGAAGGCGGCGATGACGAAGCGCTGAACGTGGGGAATGGGAACCGCCGCGAGGGCGATCAGGAAAAGCAGCGAGCTGCGCCGCAGCAGCGGTGGAATAGCGGCCGGGTCCCAGCCCAAGGGGATCTCGCCCCAGGCCCGACGCCAGACGAAAGCGGCGAAGAAGGCCGCTGCGGAGAGCTCGGCCGCGACCAGGCTCCAAACACCCCAGCCGAGCGCCGCCAGGGTGATCGCGAGAGTGGCGAAGAGGGCGCCCCGCAGGACCTCCGGCGCCACCAGCCGGCGCACCGCCAGGCGGCGCTCGAAGAACACCTTCGGCACGATCGCCAGGCCGTCGAGGAGCAGCCACGGTGCAAACCAGGTGAGGACCTCCGGCAGGCGCGGGTCGAGGCCGGCGAAGAGGCCGGCGGCGAGCACCAGGCCGACGGTGAGTAGGCTGCCGGTGGTGAGGATCCAGACCAGCACCTCGCCGTAGGGCCGCCGCTCGTCGCGCACCAGGTGGTACTGGGTGCCGGCGTCGCGCACCAGACCGGCGATCACCAGGACGGCGCGAGCGAGGCCGAAGACGCCCCAGTCCTCGGGCAGGATGAGGCGTGCCAGGGCGAGCTCCGCCAGGGTCCGAATGGCGACTCGGCCGAGCTGGCTGCCGTAGGCCGAAAGGGCCGAGCTCAGGAAGCGCCTTTCCGTGTCAGCGGCCATCGGAGTCTCCTGCCGGCGGCGGCTGGTGGTCGGGCCAGGTGGCGACCACGGTGCGGTACCAGACGCGCTTGAAATGCACCACACCGCCGAAGGCGCGGCGCGCATCCCGCAGGCTGGGATTGCGGCGATAGATGTCATAGGCCGCGGCGTAGGCCTTGAGGGGGGCGGTCAGGGCGAGGGCCCGACGGCTGCTCCAGGTCGGGCCGGTGCCGAAGGCCTGGGGATGGCGGCGGGCGAAATCGTGAAAGTTTCGCCCGTACCAGGTGGCGTGCCGTTCGAGGTCTTGGCGGGATTCCCGCACCGCGGCGTGCTCGACGACGGCCGTGGGATCGAAGGCGGTGGTCAGGCCGGCGCGGCGGCAGCGCAGCACCCAGTCGAAGTCTTCGCTGGTGGTGAGGGCCTCGTCGAAGCCGCCGACACGCTCCCAGGCGGCCCGCTGGATGGCGAGATTGAGGGTGCCGAGGGGTCCCTCCGTGGCGCTATCGGCGGGGCGATCGGCGAGCAGCCCGTGAAAGGAGGCGATGTTGTCCGCCAAGGCCCAGCGCGAGCCCTGGCGCGGAAAGGTCACGGCGCCGCCGGCGACCGGATGGTGCTCGAGGTTGGCGCGCTGGCGATCGAGCCAGCCGGTGAGTGGCCGACAGTCGGCATCGATCAGGATCAGCTTGTCGCCGCGTGCCTTGGCAATGGCGAGATTGCGCGCCGCCGCCGGATTGAGCGGCTGCTCGGTGGGGAAGAAGCGGACCGAGCCATCGCGCGGGATCTGCGCCGCGCTGTCCCGGCCGACCACCACCACCTCGACGGAGTCTCCCGGAGCCCCTTCCCGGCGCAGGCCGGCGAGGGTGCGCTCGATCCACGGGGAATCGAGGCTGGGAACGATGATGGAGGTGTCGATCACGGCGTGTCGGTGGCTTCCACCGGCACCCTAGCATCGCGCGCCTAGTCGGCGGCTAGCGCGACTTGTTCAGCAACCTGCTAGCGTCGCTCGTCGATCAAGCGGCCCCACTGGCGAACTCCCAGGGCCTTGATCTTGGTCATGCGCTCCTCGGCCACCCGGTCGCCGGCTTCGGCGGTGGGGATGTTCTCGGCCTTGGCGATCTCGAACACCCGGGTCAGATTGAGGAAGATGCTGCGCGTCATGCGCAGCGCCCGTTCCTGATTGTAGGAGCCGGTGAGCTCGTTGTAGACGTTGATCAGGCCGCCGGCGTTGATCACGAAATCGGGGGCGTAGAGGATCTTGCGGTCGCTGAGGGCGGCGCCGTGGCGGTCGCTGTCGTGGAGCTGGTTGTTGGACGCGCCGGCGACGATCGAGCAGCGCAGCCGCGGAATGGTGTCGTCGTTGAGCACGGCGCCCAGGGCGCAGGGCGCGAAGATGTCGCAGTCGACGTCGTAGATCTCGTCCGGGTGGACGATCTCGACGGTGTGCTTTGAAGCCGCTTCAGCGGTGGCCTCGGGATCGATGTCGCAGCCGAAGACTTTGGCACCTTCGTCCTTGAGGTAGGACGCCAGATAGAGACCGACGCTGCCGAGGCCCTGGATGGCGACCGACTTGCCGCTCAGGGAAGCGTCGTCGAAGCGCCAGCGAGCCGCCGCCTTGATGCCCTGCAGGGTGCCGTAGGCGGTAACCGGCGAAGGATCGCCGCTACCGCCGAGGGCGGGGGCAACGCCGGTGACCCAGCGCGACTCGGTGAAGATGGCGTCCATGTCTTCCATGTCGGTGCCGACGTCTTCGGCGGTGATGTAGAGGCCTCCGAGGGAGTCGACGTAGCGCCCAAAGGAGCGAAACAGGGCCTCGCTCTTGTCCTGCTTGGGATCGCCGATGATCACCGCCTTGCCGCCGCCGAGGTTGAGGCCGGCGGCGGCGGCCTTGTAGGTCATGCCGCGGGACAGCCGCAGGACATCGGTCATCGCCTCGTCCACGCTGCTGTAGGGCCACATCCGGACCCCGCCGAGGCCCGGCCCGAGAACCGAGGAATGCACCGCGATGATGGCCTTCAAGCCGACCTCCGGGTTCGAGCAGATCAGTACCCTCTCGTGTCCCATGTCCAGCATCTGACCGAACGTGTCCATATCCCCTCACTTTCTTCGATAGAGCGCAAGCGGCGCGCGCGAACCCCGGCCCGACGAGCCCGTGCGGGCACTGTGGCGACCGCCTTGGGCGGCTGCTGGGATGAAGAACCGCCGGGGCGATTCTCGGCTGTCGCGAGGGACTTCGCGCGCGGAACCCTCTGTGTCAGAGAGTTTTCGACCGACCGGCGGATTGTACTCCAAGGCCTGGGTGGCGGCAACGGCGGAAAGGGCCTCAGCGTCCCGCGTCGGAGGGTCGAGCTAGGATGGCAGGGTGGAAGACCGTAGCGAGTCGCTCATCGCATGGGCCCGGGAGCTGGGCTTCGATCGCGCCGGCGTCGCCGGACTCGAGCCGGTGGCCCGGGGAGAGCACTTCTTGCGCTGGCTCGAGCGCGGTGATCACGCCGAGATGGCCTGGCTCGAAAAGCGCCGCGAGGTGCGCCTCGAACCGGCCACGCTGTTTCCGGGGGCGCGCAGCGTGCTGTGCGTGGCGCTGCGCTATTGGCCCCTCGCAGGCGCCGGCGAGGAGGACGGCGACCTGTGGTCCGGCGTCGCCCGCTATGCCCGTGGGCGGGACTACCACAACCTGATGGGGAAGCGCCTGCGCAAGCTGGCGAAACGCATTCGCGAGGCCTTCCCGGGGTGTGAGACCCGCGCCTATGTCGACACCGGACCAGTGCTGGAGCGCGAGCTGGCGGCCCGAGCCGGCATCGGCGTGCAGGGCAAGAATACCTGCCTGCTGAGCCGCGACGGCTCCTTCTTTCTCCTGGGCGAGGTCTTCACCAGTCTCGATCTCACCCCCGCCGAGCCCCTCGCCGACCTCTGCGGCCGCTGCACTCGCTGCCTCGAAGCCTGTCCCACCGACGCCCTGGCGGAGCCCTATCGCCTCGACGCCAATCGCTGCATCAGCTACTGGACGATCGAGCATCGCGGTGACATCCCGGAGGACCTGCGGCCGCAGCTCGGGGAGTGGGTTTTCGGCTGCGATATCTGCCAGCAGGTCTGCCCCTGGAACATTCGGCGCCAGGAGGGCGGTCGGGAGAGCGACTTCCACCTGCCGCCGGCGCGCCGCGAGCTCGACCTGGCGGGCCTGCTGGCGATCGGCGAAAAGGACTATCAGGAGCTGTTCCGAGGCAGCGCCATGCAGCGCGCGAAGCGCCAGGGGTTGCGCCGCAATGCCGCCATCGCGATGGGCAACCGGGGAGACGAGGGCTATCTCCCGGCGTTGCGCCGGGCCCTCCTGGACGACGATGCGGTGGTCCGTCGGCACGCCGCCTGGGCCTGGCGGCGGATCACCGGAGAGGCGCCGCCGGAGGCCCCCGTGGAAGGCCCTCGGGAGGACGCTCCGGCGGCCGTCACGGGAGCGTCACGGAAGGGGGCCGAGGGCCCGGAAGGTGTCGAAGAATCTGTCAGTTGACACCCCTCTAGGTGGTCCCTATACTCGGTGATCCCGAGTTCTCAGAGCCTTGCCGAGAGCTCACGCTCTTCCCGTGAGAAGAGCACAGGCGCGAGCCTGACACCCCAAACAAGGAGGTATCCCGTTCCATGCAGTCCACGGAAGAACAAAACAACGAGCCGACTTCGTCGGTCGAAGAGGTCAGCGTCGCCCCCGAGGCCGACGCCACCACCGAGTCCGTCAGCGAAGAGTCGGCTGACACGTCCGATCGCATCGTCAACATGGAGCCGCACGCCGAGGCGGCCGGCGATGGCGCGGACGAGGAGTACCAGAAGCTCGTCGAAATGTACGACGAGAGCATGCGCAATCTCAGCGAGGGGGAGATCGTCACCGGCACGGTGATCGGTATGACCGCCAACGAGGTCATCATCGACGTCGGCTACAAGTCCGAAGGTTTGGTGCCGAAGAACGAGTTCACCCGCCGTGGCCAGGAGTTCACCGTCGAGGTGGGCGACGAGGTCCAGGTCCTGTTGGAGAAGACCGAGGATCTCGAGGGGCACGTGCTGCTCTCGCGCCAGAAGGCCGAGCGCATGATGCGCTGGAACGAGATCGAGAGCGCCTACAAGAACGGCTCGATCATCACCGGCCGCATCATCGACCGCATCAAGGGCGGTCTCACCGTGGACGTGGGTTTGCGGGCATTCCTTCCCGGCTCCCTGGTCGATATCAAGCCGATCAAGCACCTCGAATCGTTGCGGGGTGAGGAGCTCGAGTTCAAGGTCATCAGCCTCGACCGGCGGCGCAACAACATCGTGTTGTCGCGCAAGGCGGTGCTCGAGAAGGAGCTCGAGAAGAAGAAGGCCGAGACCATCACCAAGCTCGAGGAAGGCGCCCGCCTCGACGGCGTGGTCAAGAACATCACCGACTACGGTGTGTTCATCGACCTCGGCGGCATCGACGGCCTGTTGCACATCACGGATATCTCCTGGGGGCGGGTCAACCACCCGTCGGAGCACTTCTCGGTGGGCGACGAAGTCGGCATCGTGGTGCTCAAGTTCGATCCCGAGACGGAGCGCGTCTCGCTGGGCTACAAGCAGAAGTCCGAGGATCCGTGGAACCTGGTCGACAAGAAGTACCCGATCGGCTCGCGAGTGCGCGGTCGGGTGGTCAGCCTGGTGGACTACGGTGCCTTCGTCGAGATCGAAGAGGGCGTCGAGGGTCTGATCCACGTCTCCGAGATGAGCTGGACCAAGAAGGTGGTCAACCCGGCGCGCATCCTGGAGGTGGGCGACGAGGTCGAGGCCATCGTCTCCGAGCTCGACATGGGGCAGCGGCGCATCAGCCTGTCCTTGCGGCAGACCGAGCGCAATCCTTGGGAGGAGCTCGAGGACAGCCACCCGATGGGCAGCATCATCGAGGGCAAGGTCCGCAACCTCACCGAGTTCGGCGCCTTCGTCGAGATCACCGAGGGCATCGACGGTCTGATCCACGTTTCGGACATGAGCTGGACGAAGCGCGTCAAGCACCCCAGCGAGGTGCTCAAGAAGGGCGATCTGGTCAAGGCCCGGATCACCAACATCGACGTCAACAACCAGCGGGTGTCGCTCTCGATCAAGGAGTTCATGCCTAACGAGTGGGAGGACTTCGTGTCCAGCCACCACGTCGGCGACACGGTCGACGGGCGGGTCGTGAACGTCACCGACTTCGGTCTCTTCATCGACATCTACCAGGGCCTCGAAGGCCTCGCCCACGTCAGCGAGATCGACATCGCTCCGGGGCAGAAGATCGAGGAGGAGTTCCAGGTCACGGATTGGGTGCGCGCTCGCATTCTGCGCATCGAGGACGACGACAAGAAGGTCGGCCTCACCATGCGGGGCCTGCTCCAGCCGACCTCCGAGGAGGTCGAGGAGCTCGAGCGTAGCGCCGGTGGTTCCGACGGCATCGAGAAGTCCACCCGTCAGGCGGCGCGCGAGCACGTCGTCATCGAAGCCTCCGAAGGGGACGACGATGACGACGATGCCTCCGCGGGTGAAGAAGAAGAGTAGAACCGGCGGTGGCGGCCCCACACGGGTCGCCGCCGACTCTTTTTAGCGAGGGGGAGCCGTGCCTGTACGAGACGGGATGACGAAGGCCGAGCTGGTCGACGAGGTGGCACGCAGCACCCAGCTCACCAAGAAGCACGCCGAGATCATCGTCAACACGGTGTTCGACAGCATCGTCCACTCCCTCAAAGAGGGCGAGAAGATCGAGCTCCGAGGCTTCGGGAGCTTCCGCATCCGCAATCGCGGGCCGCGGATGGGGCGCAACCCCAAGACCGGCGAGAAGGTCCAGGTGCCGGCGAAGCGGATTCCCTACTTCAAGCCCGGCAAGGAGCTGCGCGAGCTCCTGAATACGAAGTAGCCTTCGGCTGCGCACCATGGAGAGCTTGTCGACCCCATGGAGGTTCGACTACGTGTCGAGTGCCGCCATGAAGAGCGACGAGTGCTTTCTCTGTAGCGCCGCCCGTTCTCCGCAGGAGCCGGATTCGCTGGTGGTTCACGGCGGCCGGTTCCATCTCATTCTGCTCAATCGCTTTCCCTATGCCAGCGGTCACCTGATGGTGGCACCGCTCGAGCACTGGCGGGAGCCGGGGCAGGCGCCCGCCGCGGCGCAGCGCGAGCTGTGGTCCCTGGTGCTCACCAGCCAAGGAGTGTTACAGCAGGTCTATGAGCCGGAGGGCTTCAATCTCGGCATGAATCTGGGCAGCGCCGCCGGCGCCGGGGTCGCCGACCATTACCATTTCCACGTCGTGCCGCGCTGGCGGGGCGACACCAACTTCATGACCGCCGTGGGCAGCGTGAGGGTGGTGCCGGAGGATGTCCGAACGGCCTGGCGTCGCCTGCGGCAGCGCTTCGCCGCCTTGCCCGAACCGGGCTCCGAGGAGTGCGAGTGAACCAAAGCGAGAAAGAGGCGCGGCCGGATTTTCCCCGCGCCTTCAAGCTGGCGGCGGGAGCGCTGCTGTTTCCGGGCCTCGGTCACCTGTTGCTCGGTCGCCGCGTCCGGGCTTTGATCTTCTTCGTCCTGGTGGCGGTGGCGATGTTGGTGGGCATCGCCCTCGAGGGCAAGCTCTACCGTCCCGTCGCCGGGCAACCCCTCAGTCTCCTGGGCACCATCGGCTCGATGGGCATGGGGGTGGGCTGGTTGGCCCTCGAGTTCGTGCTCGGCTACGAGGGCGATCTGGTGGCTGCCGGCTTCGACTACGGCACCGCCTTCCTGCTCACCGCCGGCCTGATGAATTTGCTCTTGGTGATCGACGTCTGGGACATCGCCCTCGGGCGCAAGGAGTAGAGACGTGCTTAGCCACTTCTTCCTGATGGTGCTCTACGCCTTGCTGGTGAGCCTCTTCTTCACCACCCTCTGGCGACGCGAGCGGCGGCAGCAGATCAAGCTCTTCTGTCAGATCTTCTTCGGCATGGTCGGCGGTGGTCTGCTGGTCGCCTGGTTGATGTATCCCTTCCCGTCCGGGCCGCCGGCACCGTTCCCTTGATCGCTTTCCCGAAGCTGCTGCCATGACCTCCGTCGGTCCCTTGATGATCGTCGCCGGGGAGGCTTCCGGCGACCTCCACGGTGCTCGCATGCTGCGCGCTCTGCGCCGCCGTTTTCCGCGTCTCGAGGCCTTCGGCTTGGGCAGCACGGAGCTGCGGGAGGCCGGTTTCGAGGCGGTGGCGGACAGCTCCGAGATCTCGGTGGTGGGAATCGTCGAGGCGCTCAAGATCCTGCCGCGGGCGCGACGCCTGTTCGCCCGGCTGGTGAAGGAGGCCGAAGCCCGTCGCCCGTCGGCAGCGGTGCTGATCGATTCGCCGGACTTCAACCTGCGCCTGGCTCGTCCGCTCAAAGATCAGGGCATCTCGGTGATCTACTACATCAGCCCGCAGGTGTGGGCCTGGCGCAAGGGACGGGTCCACACCATTCGGCGACGCGTCGACCGCATGCTGGTGCTGTTTCCCTTCGAGGTCGACTTCTATCGCCGCTACGGCATGGACGTGACCTGCGTCGGACACCCGCTGATCGACGAAGTGCCGCAGCTAGAGCAGCGGTGGCAGCAGGGTGCGCCGGACCAGGAGCCCTACCGCATCGCCCTGCTGCCGGGGTCCCGGCGCAGCGAGGTCAGCGCCCTCTTGCCGGCCATGCTGGGAGCCGTCGAACGGCTGGCGCGAGAGGTGCCGCTCTACGTTCGCCTGGTCAAGGCGCAGGGGCTGTCGCGTTCCTGGATCGAGGAGCTGATCGCCGACGCGTCGCTGTCTCGGCAGGTCGAGATCGTCGAAGAAGATCGCTTCGCGGTGGTGGCCGACAGCCATCTCGCCCTCACCGCCTCCGGGACCGCGACCCTCGAGGTCGGGTTGCTGGGCACGCCGATGGTGGTGATGTATCGCCTGGCGACCTGGACCTACTGGTTGGCGCGGCGGCTGGTTCGCTTGCCCCACTTCAGCCTGGTCAACCTGGTGCTCGGCCGGGAGGTGGTACCGGAGCTGCTGCAGGCGGAGGCGTCGGCGGAAAGAACCGCCGTCGAGGCCCTCGCCATTCTGCGCGACGAGGCACGCCGACGGCGCCTGCAAGAGGGGCTTTCCGAGCTGCGCCCGCGGCTGGGATCGGCCGGTGCCAGTGAACGCGCCGCCGAAGCCGTGGCCGAGTCTCTGGAGGCGCTGGCTTGAAGATCGCGAGCTTCTTCTGGCGCTACTTCCGGCGCTACCTGCCGACCGCCGGCGTCGCCTTGCTGGCGATCGTCACCTTCGCCGTCACCTCGGCGCTGGTGGCGGCGCTGATCGAGCCCATCTTCGCCGAGGTTCTGCAATCCGAAGACGGTCCGTCGCTGCTCGGTGTGGCCGAGGCCGAAGAGGGTGAGAAACCCTCCTTCTTCAACGCCGCAGCGCAGTTCGACCGCTTCTACGGCGGGCTCAAGGAGCGCTTCGACGTCGACGAGGACAATGTCTACATCTTCGTGCCGCTCCTCTTCGGGTTGGTCTTCCTGATCCGCAATCTGGCCAACTTCGTCAGCGGTTACTCCTTCCAGCGCATCGGTCTGGGGGTGATGACCGATGTCCGCAACGACCTCTACGAGCGCATTCTGGGGCAGTCGAGCCGCTTCCACTCGGAGCACACCTCCGGCGAGCTGATGGCGCGGGTGGTCAACGACGTCTCGTTGATGCAGAACGCCGTCTCGAACCGGCTGCTCGACCTCTTCCAGCAACCCCTCACCCTGATCCTCTACACGGCATTGCTGCTCTCGACCCATTTCTCCTTGGGCATCATCTGCCTGGTGGTGGCGCCGGTGCTGGTCTATCCGATCGTGCGCTTCGGCAAAGGCATGCGGCGCACCAGCCACCGCTCCCAGGAGCGCATGGCCGACATCGCCTCGCTGATGTCCGAGGGGGTGCGCGGCTACCGGGTGGTCAAGTCCTTCGGCATGGAGGAGTTCGAGCATCGCCGCTTCAGCGAAGCGACGGAGCAGCACAAGCGGGTCAACTTGAGAGCCCAGCTACTCTCCAATCTGTCGAGCCCGGTGGTGGAGTCGCTGGCGGTGGTGGGTTCCGTCGCGTTGCTCATCTATGCCGGCAGCAGAATTCATCAGGGCGAGATGTCGGGCCCGCAGCTGGTGATGTTCCTCACCACGCTGATGTTGATGTATGACCCGATTCGCAAGCTCAACAAGGTCAACCTCATCCTGCAGGAGGCGCTGGCGGCGGCGCACCGGGTCTCCGGCCTGATGGCGGTGCCGAACGATATCGAGGAGCGTCCCGGAGCTCGCCACATCGATGGCGTCGAGCAGGGCGTGTCCTACGAAGGGGTGTCCTTCGGCTACGAGCAGCAGCCGGTCCTGGAAGATATCGATCTGGTGATCCGGCGCGGTGAGATCGTCGCCCTGGTCGGGGCTTCCGGTGCCGGCAAGTCGACGATGGTGAACCTGCTGTCGCGCTTCTTCGATCCCGACCGCGGCCGCCTGGCGATCGACGGCATCGACCTGCGCGACCTCAAGCTCAGAAGCTTGCGCTCCTTGATCGGTGTGGTCACTCAGGAGACGGTGCTGTTCAACGAATCGGTGCGCAACAACATCGCCTATGGGCGCGATGATCTGCCCCTCGAGCGGGTGCGCGAAGCGGCGCGAGCGGCCTTCGCGGACGACTTCGTCCAGGACTTGCCGGAGGGCTATGAGACCCGCATCGGCGAGGGCGGCCTGCGCCTGTCCGGCGGTCAGCGCCAGCGCCTGTCGATTGCCCGCGCCCTGCTCAAGGATGCCCCCATTCTGGTCCTCGACGAAGCCACCTCACAGCTCGACAGCGAGTCCGAGGCGTTGGTGCAAAAGGCCCTCTACAACCTCATGCAGGGCCGAACGACGCTGGTCATCGCGCATCGCCTGTCGACCGTCATGAAGGCCGATCGCATCGTGGTGATGGAGGCCGGCCGCATGATCGAGGCCGGGACCCACAGCGAGCTCCTGGCCCTCGGCGGTACCTACAAACGGCTCTACGATCTGCAGTTTCGAGAGTGAGGCGGCGCGATGATCAAGCTCGAACGGGAGTGGCAGATCGCACTCGGGTCCTGGCTCCTCGCCTGGATCGTGCGCGGCCTGGCCGCGACGGTGCGCCGCCACCACGACGGGGACGCTGCGCAGCGGGCCCTGGAGTCCTCCGGAAGTCCCTACATCCTGGCTTGCTGGCATCGCCATCTGCTGCTGATGCCAAAGGCTTACGGAGGCCGTAGGATATCGATCATGATCAGCCAACATCGAGACGGCGAGCTGGCCGCCCGGGCGGCGGCCCGGTTGGGCATCGGCTCGACCCGCGGCTCGACCACCCGCGGTGGGGTGGCGGCCCTTTGGGGACTGCTCAAGAAGGCGCGCGCCGGCTGGGATCTGGCCTTCGCGCCAGACGGCCCCAAGGGACCCCCGGAAGTCGCCAAGGCCGGGGTGGTGTTGGCCGCCGCGGCCACCGGCTTGCCGGTGGTACCGGTGGCCTTCGCGGCCAGCCGCTATCGCTGCCTGGGGAGCTGGGATCGCATGATCGTTCCCCTTCCCGGGGCGCGGGTCTGCTTCGCCCACGGCGAGCCGCTGTCGTTCTCTCGTGAAACGGACACCGAGGAAGGCTGCCGCTTGCTCGAAGAGCGCCTCGGCGAGGTCGGCCGACGCGCCGAGGCGCTGGTGACACCAGGGGGGAAGACGTCATGAGGAGCATGACCGGATTCGGTCAACAGAGCTTCAGCAACGATCGCTTCGAAGTCACCTTCAAGCTGCGTGGAGTCAACCATCGCTTCTTGGAGCTGCGCCTGCATCTGCCGGACGAGCTGCGACCGATGGAAGGGGAGCTCCGCGAGCTGCTCACCGGCGAGCTTTTCCGCGGTCGCGTCGACGCCAACGTCGACCTCCGGCCGGTGAAGCGGGGAGAGGCACGGCTGTTGCTCGACGAGAAAGTGATCGCCGCCACCCACGAGGCCGTCGGGCGGCTGCGCGAGCGCGGCTGGGTGTCGGCGCCGCTGACCTTCACCGATCTGTTGGCGGTGCCTCAGGCGGTCACCACCGAGGTCGCCGAGGTCGAATGGCGCGACGAGGACGGCGAGATCCTGCGGCGCGCGGCGGCCGGCGCCCTCGAGCAGATGCGCGAGGGGCGACAGTCCGAAGGCGACAAGCTGCGCGCTGTTCTGAGCCAGCGGATCGAGGCCCTCTCGGCCCTCGCCAAGGCGATGACGGCGGCGCGGGAAACGGTGCGCGACGAGCTCGCGGAGAACTTGCGGACGCGGCTGGCCGACATCCTGAAGCAGGTGCCGGTGGACGAAGACCGCATGCTTCAAGAGGTCGCCGTCTTGGTGGATCGCAGCGACATCGCCGAAGAGCTCGACCGCCTGACCTCGCACCTCGATCACTTCCTCGAGGTGATGGCCAAGGCGGGATCCGTCGGCAAGCGTCTCGATTTCCTGACCCAGGAGATCTTCCGTGAGCTCAATACCCTGGGAGCCAAGTGCCGCGACGCCGCCATGACCCGCCAGGTGCTCGACGGCAAGGTTCTCTGCGAGCAGCTGCGCGAGCAGGTGCAGAATGTCGAGTGAGTCGCAGCCGGTCGAGGCAGCGGCGACGGTGCGCGGGGAGCTGATCTTGCTGGCGGCTCCTTCCGGAGCCGGCAAGACGACGCTGGTGGATGCTCTGCTGGAGCGCCAGCAGGGGCGTATCGTCTTCTCCGTCAGTCACACCACCCGCTCGCCACGCGGTCGGGAGCGGGATGGCGAGGACTACCACTTCATCGACCGGGCGCGCTTCGAGGCGATGGTGGCGGCGGATCGCTTTCTCGAGTGGGCGGAGGTGCACGGCAACCTCTATGGCACCTCGAAGGACGAGGTCGAGCCCCGCTTGGAGGCGGGAACCGACGTGCTGCTGGACGTCGACGTTCAGGGAGCCGACCAGCTACGACGCCGATATCCGGGGATTCTCACCGTCCTGGTGCTGCCTCCGAGCTATCGCGATCTCGAGCGCAGGCTGCGCTCGAGAGGCCTCGACGATGCCGCCGTCATCACTCGCCGACTCGCCGCATCTGTCAGGGAAATCGAGTGTTACGAAAGTTTTGACTGTGTTATCATCAACGACGATGCGAGTCTTGCGGCGGCCGATCTGGCGGCCGTCATCGCGGGCCGCCGCTGCCGGATGGAACGCATGCGACCGCGGGTCGAGCAGATCCTCGAAGACTTTCGTCGTTCCGCACCGCGATAGATCCGGTCGGGGGGAAGACGGGGGAGCCGTGGTCTCCGGAGAAGTTGACCGAGTCAGCCACCGCAGCGAGCGAATCCGCGACCGACAGCGAGTCGAAAGAACTGGCCCTCGAGGGGCCGAGGTAGATACGGAGGGTATCCCCATGGACGAGAGATTTCCCGCAAAGATGGACAGCAAGTTTCGCTACGTCCTGGTGGCGGCGCACCGCGCCGAGCAGTTGATTCGCGGCGGTCGGCGCCGCCTCGAGGGCAACGACAAGCCGACCACGGCAGCGATGGCGGAGGTCAGCCAAGACGTCGTCGAGTGGGAGTACGGTCCGGCGCCGGTGGTCGAGCCGCCGGTGATCGAGACCGAAGAAGCTCCCGAAGAGGAAGTCCACTGAGCCGCCGGCCGGCACTGGACTCCGGTGCCCTGGCCGACTATCTCTGCGATCTCGGGTTCACCGAAGCCTACCGGCCGCGTTCCTCCGGGACCGCGGCCGTTTCCGTTGATGCCCTCGATGTCGGGCCGCAAGAGCCCGCGCCGCGCCGCGACGCCGGCGACCGGTCGCTCGCCGGTCAGCCCGCGGGCGACCGTCCCATCCCACCGCCGAGCGCGGCCGCTGCGCCGCCTGCCACCGAAGGTGCTGGCTCTCTCGAGGTGCTGGCGGCAGAAGCCGCCGATTGTCGTCGCTGCGGTCTCTGTGAGCGCCGTCAGCGGGTGGTGTTCGGCTCTGGGGATCCGGCGGCCGACCTGATGCTGATCGGCGAGGGGCCGGGAGCTCAGGAGGACCGCCAGGGGCTGCCCTTCGTCGGGCCCGCCGGCGCCCTGCTGACCAAGATTCTCGACGCCATCGGCTACCAGCGCGATCAGGTCTACATCGCCAATATCGTCAAGTGCCGGCCGCCGGGCAATCGCGACCCGCTGCCGGACGAGGTGGCGGCCTGCCGGCCCTATCTCGAGGGCCAGATCGCGGCGGTGGCGCCGAAGGTCATCGTCGCTCTCGGTCGGGTCGCCGCTCAGACCCTGCTCGGCACCGACATGCCCTTGGGTCGCATGCGCGGTAGCTGGCACCGGGTGCAGGGCATCGAGACGCGGGTGACCTACCATCCAGCGGGCCTGCTGCGGAATCAGTCCTGGAAGCGACCCACCTGGGAAGACATGCAGGCGGTTCGTGATCGCCTGCAGGAAGCAGCCCAATGACCCGCTCGCCGGTCGTGACCGTGAAGGCGTCGACCGTCGGCGAAGCGACTTCGCCCGCCGATGCCGGGGTCCGCTCCTCGAACCGCCATGCTTCCCGGACGCGGTAGTCGCACCCCCCATTTCAAGCGCCTTCTCGGGCGAATCCACGCCCTCGACGGGCCGGTGATCCAGCTTTGGTCCTGGCCCGGATCGGGCCAGCAAGGGGTGCTCGACGCCCTGGTGGCGGGAGAAGAGGGCAACGCCCAGCCGCTGGCGGTCGAGGATCTGGCGAGCCGTGAATCCCTCGACCGCGTGGTCAGCGGCGCCCGAGCCGGCGATTCCCGCTGGCTGGTGGCGCCGGCGATGCCCACCCTGCCGACCGGCGCCATCGAGGTCATCGCCAGCGTGCTCGAGAGCGGTCGACGACTGGTCTTCGCGGCCCCCCGCAAGGTGCGTGAGGGTCCGGTGACGATCACTCGCATCGCCCCGGAGGAGTTTCTGCTGCGCGAGGAAGAGATCGGGGATCTGTGGGCGGCGGTGGTCGGGCGTGAACCCGGCGAACGACTGAAGTGGGCGCTGCAACAGGCGACCGATGGTTGGTATCGGCCTTTGATGCAGGTCGCCGAGGCCTTCGCCCACGGCGAGACCTTCGAGCAGGGTGCTCTCGGCTTTGCCCCGATCCGGGCCTTCCTGCAACACGAGGTGATGGCCGAGCTACCGGCGGAGCTGAGCCGCCTCTGTCATCGCCTGTCCCTGACCGATGATCTCGAGGAGGGTTTCTGGCGCGGTTTGCTGGACGACGAGGAGCTGATGGACCTGCGGCGATTGGTCGACTCCTGGGGCCTGGCGGTCGACCGCGGCCGGCCGCGGCTCCCGACCCTGGTGCGAGCCTGGACGCGGCAGCAAGGTCGCGCCGAGGGCGATGGCGACTGGCAGCACCGACTCGGTCGGCGCGAGTGGCAGCGCCAGCGACCGGCGGAGGCGGCGGAGCTGTTCGTTGCCGGTGCTGCCGGAGAGGACCTCGAAGCGCTGGTCACCGAATCGTGGCCGGAGCTGGTCGCTGTCCTGCCGCTCGATCGTCTGGGGGCGGTCCTGGAGGGCGCTGGGCGCCTGGCCGCCGAGCTCGAAGCGCGGGTCGAGGGCCTGCGCTCCGGCCTGGCGGTGAAACGCGAGCTGCCGCAGGAGGCGGAGCTCGCCGCCACCCTGGCGGTGATCGACGAGCTGCTCGATGCGGCGGCGCCGGCGGCCTCCGGAGCGGCGTCCGTGCCCAAGCCCCTCGAGGCTCTCGAGCGCTTGGCGCAGATCCTGCGCTTGCCCGTCGGGGTCGGCCTCGACGTGGTGGCGACGGCCCTGATCAGCGTGCTGCGCGATCTTCGGCCGGTTCCGCGGGCGGCGGATTTCCTGCACGGCCCCCTCGGCCACGAGGTGGTGGGCTCGCTGCTGGAGCACCTCGGCGAGCTCTCCCTCCGTCGCCTGATCGCCGAGCGCCCGGGATTGGCTCGACAGCTCCGCCGGCGCGCCGATCTACCGACCGACTGGCGGTCTTTCCTGGCCCGCCTACCGTTGCGCGAGATCCGCCGCGAGCGGCCCGCCCCGGGATTCACACTGCAGCTCCTCGGCGAGGGGCGGGTCGAGCGAATCCTCCCCGACGGCGCGACCCGCAAGGTCCGCTGGACGCTCCGGCGAGCCTTCCTGGTGGTGGCCCTGTTGGCGACGCGGCCGGACTTCCGGGCCACCCGCGAGGAGATCGAGGAGGCGCTCTGGCCGGGGCAGGAAAAGGACATCATCCGCAACAACTTCCACCCCACCTTCAGCCATCTTCGGCGCAGCCTGGGAAAGGACCTGCCGGTGCCCCCCTTGCTGTTCGAGGACGGCAGCTATCAACTCCACCCGGAGCTCTATTGGGAGGTCGATTCGCAGCGCTTCGAGCGCCTCGTCGGCGAGGCCCGGGAGCGCTTGCGGGACGAGCAGGTGGGGGTGGCCGCCACCGTCTTCGAAGAGGCCTGGTCGCTTTACCGCGGGCCGTTCTTGAGCGGCCGGCACGAGGCCTGGCTGCTGCAGAGCCGGGAGGCCCTGCAGGCGAGTTACCTCGAGCTGCTGGGGGGGCTGGGGGAGGCCTATCTCCGTCTCGAGCGGCTCGAGGAGGCGATCGACGTGCTGCGCGCTTCCTTGATCCAGGATCCCCTGCAAGAGCTGGTTCATCTCAAGCTGATGCGGGTCTTCAGCCGCCAGGGCCGGCGCGACCTGGTGCGGCGGCAGTACGACCGACTGACCTCCCTGCTGGATCGAGAGCTGGGGGTCCAGCCGATGCCCGAAACCGGTGCCGAATATCAGCGCCTGATGACCTGAGCGGCCTTTACGGCGCTGCCGCGATCGGCGACAATGGCGCAGTCGCCGAGGTGCCGGAAGCTCGCCGGTCGCGACGACGCTCCCGCGGCCGAGCCGCGATCCTTCCTCCTGACAGCCAACGGAAGATTCATCCATGGGCCAACGACACGATGTGATCCTCGGAGGTGGGCTGGCCGGTCTGAGCGCCGCCTACACTTTCCAGCAGGCGGGGGAGTCCCACTGGCGGGTTTTCGAGCGCGAGAGCCGAGTCGGTGGGCTGGCTCGCTCGATGGAGCGCGACGGCTACCTGTTCGACTTCGGGCCCCACATTCTGTTCACCATCGATCCCGAGATGGAAGCCCTGATTCGCGACCTGCTGGGGGACAACTTCCACGCCCAGGAGCGCAGCGCCTACATCTACCACCATGGCCCCGACGTCTACACCCCGTTCCCCTTTCAGGCCCATCTCTTCGGACTGCCGATTCCGGTGGTCAAGGATTGCCTCGTCGGGTTGGTGCGAGCGGTCGAAGCGCAGGCCCGCGGCGAATTCGCGCCACGCAACTATGACGAGTGGATGCGGGGATTCTTCGGGGAGGGCATCGCCGAGCACCTGATGATCCCCTATGCCAAGAAGCTCTGGACCGTCGAGCCCTCGACGATGGACTTCAACTGGATCGGTCGCCGGGTGCCGACGCCGGACGTCGAGCGGGTGGTCGCCGGCGCCCTCACCGGCGACGTCGAGCTGGTCGGGGCGACGTCCCACTTCTGGTATCCCAAGGTGGGAGCCATCGAGCCGCTGCCGAAGGCCTTGGGTGCGCGGGTCAACAACATCGAGCTCGAGCGCACCGCCGTACGCATCGAGCTGCCGGAAAAGCAGGTGGTGTTCAGCGACGGCGAGGTGGTGCCCTTCGACCGGCTGATCTACACCCTGCCCCTGCACCTGGTGCATCGCTTCGTGCCGGCAGCGCCGCCGGAGGTGGTGCGAGCCTGCGAAGGGCTGCGCTACCAGGGCATCTACTGTGTCAATCTCGGCATCGGCCGCGAGAACATTTCGGACAAGCACTGGATCTACTTCTACGAGGACGTCTTTCCCTTCCATCGGCTGTCCTTCCCGGCCAATTTCAGCCCCGGAACGGCGCCGCCGGGCAAGAGCTCGATCTCGACCGAGGTCGCCTTCTCGAAGGAGCGTCCGCTGAATCGGGACAGCGCCATCGAGAAGACCATCGAGGGCCTGCGGGCGGCCAAGATCCTGCTGCCGGACGATCCCATCGAGCTGGTCTACACCGAGGAGATCCATCCCGCCTACGTGATCTACGATCTCGATCACGGGCGCCACGTCGAGACCATTCGAGGCTGGCTGGCGGAGCACGGAATCCTCACCGCCGGTCGCTTCGGCGAGTGGCAGTACTTCAACATGGACCACTCCATGCGCAGCGGCAAGACCGCCGCCGAGCGCATTCTGGCGGAGCGCCCCGCCGTCGCCCGGTAGAATCACCCTCATGGAATCGCAAGCGGTCGAGTTCCCGCGAGACGCACCGGAGCCGGAGGCTCTCGACGTCAGCGTGTTGGTACCGGTGCTCGATGAAGTCGAATCCGTCGCCGAGCTGGCGCGGCGGGTGAAGGCCGAGCTCGAAAGCCTCGGCAAGAGCTTCGAGGTCATCTTCGTCGATGACGGCTCGCGCGACGGCACGCCGGACCGGGTGCGCGAGATCCACCGACGAGATCGCCGCATCAAGCTGGTGCGGCTGCGCCGCAACTTCGGCAAGGCAGCGGCGATCTCGGCGGGCTTCGACCATTCGCGCGGTCGCGTCTTGATCACCATGGATGGTGATCTGCAGGACGATCCGGCGGAGATCCCGCGCTTCCTGGCGGAGCTCGAGGAGCATGATCTCGACCTGGTTTCGGGTTGGAAGAAGAAACGCCACGACCCGGCCGGCAAGCGTTATCCGTCGAAGCTCTTCAACTGGGTGACCGGGCGTCTCTCGGGGGTGCCGCTGCACGACCTCAACTGTGGCTTCAAGGCCTACCGCCGGGAGGTGCTGGAGCAGGTCGCCATCTATGGTGAGCTACACCGCTTCATCCCGGTTCTGGCGAGCCGCCGGGGCTTCGCCATTGGCGAGATCGAGGTCACCCACCACCCGCGCCGCTTCGGGCGCAGCAAGTACGGATGGGATCGTCTCTACAAAGGTCTTCTCGACCTGATCACCGTTCTCTTCATCACCAAGTACACCCGCCGGCCGCTGCATCTCTTCGGCTTGATCGGTCTGACCCTGCTGAGCCTCGGCTTCGGCATCAACCTCTACCTCGCCATCCTCTGGATGGGCGGAGCCACCCTCTCGAATCGCCCTCTGCTGCTGCTCGGCGTGCTGCTGATGGTGCTCGGGATCCAGGTGCTGACCACCGGCCTCATCGGCGAGATGATCACCTTCAAGAACTTCCGGCGCCGCGACAGCTACTCGGTCAAGGAACGGCTGGACTGAGGATCTGTTGGCGGTGTCCGAGCCCGAGCTTCCAGGAAACGGGCGGTCCCGGCCGCTCGAGATCCTCTTCCTGACCCAGACCTATCCGCGCTTCGAGGCCGATACCTCCGGTCCCTTCATTCGCGATCTCGCCCGCGGCTTGGTGCGCGGCGGCGACCGCGTGACGGTGCTGACGCCTCACACCGCCGGTCTGGCGGCGTCTTGGGACGATGGCGGAGTCGCGGTGGAGAGCTTCCGCTATGCCCCGGAGAAGCTCGAGGTACTGGGCTACAGCCGCAGCCTGGAGGCCGACGAAACGGTCAAGGGCGGTGCCGCCCTGGCAGCCCCCTTCTACGCCTTCGGAGCGCGTCGGGCACTGCGGCGCCGGCTGCGCGGAGGCCGACCAGGGCAGCCACCCTTCGATCTGGTTCACGCCCACTGGGTGGTGCCCAACGGGGTGGTGGCGAGCTACGGACACGGCGCCGTGCCGCTCGCCATCGGTCTCCACGGCAGCGACGTCTTCATGGCCGAAAAGGCCCTCTTTCGCCCCTTCGTGCGGCGGGCTCTCGGTCGCGCCGGCCTGCTCACCGGCTGCTCTCCCGAGCTCGTCGACCGGGTGCGTGCTCTGGGCTTTCCGGAGTCGGCTTCGCGCGTCATTCCCTATGGCGTCGATACGGCGGCCTTCCATCCCGCCGCGGCCCGAGGCGCTTCCTCGACTTGGCGTGAGCGACTCGGCATTCCGGTCGATGCGCCCCTCGCCCTCGGGGTCGGTCGCATGGCGACCAAGAAGGGCTTCCACGTTCTGATCTCGGCCCTGGACGCGCTCTTCGCCCACGCCCCGGAGGCCCATCTGGTGCTCGCCGGCGGCGGCGATCTGCAGGAAGAGCTGGTCCGCCGAGCCGCCGCCTGGAGCCACCGGGTGCACTTTCCGGGGGCGGTGCTGCGCGACACCTTGCCGGACCTCTACCGCGCTGCCGACGTCTTCGTGCTGCCGGCGGTCCACGACGCGAAGGGCAACGTCGACGGCCTGCCCAACGTCATTCTCGAGGCGATGGCGAGCGGTCTTCCGGTGGTGGCCTCGGGGATCTCGGGAATTCCGCTGGCGGTCGACGATGGCGTCCACGGGCGGCTGGTGGCGGAAGGGGACGGCGCGGCGGTGGCGACTGCCCTGGGCAACCTCCTGGCGGACCCTGGAGCCCGTCGGGAAATGGGCAGCCGGGCGCGGGCCAAGGCCGAGGCGGAGCTCACCTGGGACGCCGTCGCGGCGCGCTACCGCGCGGGCTACGCTGACCTACTGAAGATTTGAATCGAGTTGAAGCGAGATGACTGGTGCGAAAGGGGGGACTCGAACCCCCACGACCTTGCGGCCACAAGATCCTGAATCTTGCGCGTCTACCAATTCCGCCACTTTCGCGCCCGAGTGATTGTAGAGAGTGACCGAGACCGTGTCAATCGATATTCCAGGGGGGCGTGAGTGGCTCGAAGCGGACCTCGAGAATCGCCTCGAAAGAGCCGGAGCGCGGGGTCTCGAGGCACCTCGGGAGGACTCCGAAAGGGCCGCGATGGCGGCTCTCGAGGGGCGCGGGAAGGCGCTTCGCTGGCGCGGCCGGATGGTGCTACCGGAAGCCGTCGGCATGCTCCGCGGCGTGCTCGAGACGGGCCCTGACGAAGGTCCCTGGCGCTTGCCCGACGAGGCTTCCGAAGCCGCCGCTTGGATCTCGCCGGAGAATCGCCAGGGAGCCCGGCCGGGGGATCGCGTGATCGCTCGGCCACTGGCCGGTCGGCGCCGACGAGTCGGCGATCAGTCCTTGCCGGAGGCCAAAGTGGTGACGGTGGTGGCAGCGCCACGGCGCCGGCGAGTCGGTTTGGTGGACGAAGAGAACCGCTGGGTCGCCTTTTATTCGAAGGCCGCGCCGCCGCGGGGCGGTTGGCAGGGGTTGCCCCGGAACCGTTGGCTCGAAGTCGAAGAGATGGCCGGTGGAGCGGTCGAGCTGAGGCGCGACTTTGGTGATGCTTCCGAAGCCGGGCAGGACGAAGCGGTGGTGATCGCCGCCGCCGAGCTGGCCACCGAATTTCCCGCCGACGTCCTGCGCCAGGCCGCTCGCCTGGGCGACCATCCATCGGCGTCGGATCTCGATGGCCGGCGGGACCTGCGCTCGCTTCACACCCTGACCATCGACGGTGCGGCGACGCGTGATTTCGATGACGCCCTGTCTCTCGAGTCCGATGGCTCCGGCGGGCTCCGCCTCGGAGTGCACATCGCCGATGTCGCCCACTACGTTCCCGAGGGCAGTCCCCTCGACCTCGAGGCCTACCGGCGCGGGACGAGCGTCTACTTCCCGGGGCGGGTCCTGCCGATGTTTCCGAGTCAGCTCTCGGACGGTTTGTGCTCGCTGCAGCCGCAGGTCGACCGCTTGACTCTGTCGGTGTTTCTCGACCTCGATGGCGATGGTGGAGTGATCGATGCGCACGCCGTGCCGGCGGTGATTCGCAGCCATCGGCGGTGGACCTACGATGAGGTCCAGGCGGTGCTCGATGGCGCTGGGGACGATGGCGAAGAGACTGCCCGGCTGCGGGCCCTCGGAGAGCTGGCCGACAAGCGCCGCCGGCGGCGCGAGGCGCGTGGCGCCCTCGACTTCGATTCTCCCGTCGCCGAGGTCAGCCTCGATGCGGCAGGAACGGCGGTGGCGGTCGAGACCCGACCCCGCACGCTGGCCCAGCGGATCGTCGAAGAGGCGATGCTGATGGCCAACGAGGCGGTGGCCCGGGCGCTTTCCGATGGCGGCATCTTTCGCATTCATCGCGGGCCTCGGGCGGAGGATGTCGCCGAGCTCGAACGGGCCCTGGCGCCCCTCGGCCTCGGCCTCGGGGAGGAGGCCCGACCGGCGGACTTCGCGGCCTTGCTGCGCCGCGTCGCCGGTAGCGATCGCGAGTCCGTTGTCTCGGCGCTGGTGATGCGCGCCCTGGGACAGGCGACCTACGGCTGCGACGATCGTGCCCATTTCGCCCTCGCCGCGCCGGCCTACACCCACTTCACCTCACCCATCCGGCGCTATCCGGACCTGGTGGTGCATCGCTGCCTCAAGATCATGCTCACCGGTCGAGACTTGCCCACCGACCTGCGCCGGCGACTGCCCTTCATCGCGCGCCGGGCGAGCGAACGGGAACGCCGAGCGACGCGGGCCGAGCGCAGCCTGCGGCAGTGGAAGCTGGTGCGCCACCTTTCGGATCGCCGGGGCGAGACCTTCAGCGGCCGGATTACCGGCGTCGAGCGCTTCGGGGTCTTCATCGAGCTCGAGGGGTTCCAGGTAGCCGGCCTGATTCCGGTGGCGGCGCTGGGCCAGGAGTACTTCACCTTCGAGGCGAAAGATCGTCGCTTGGTGGGCTCTCGGAGCGGCCGCCGATTCGAGCTCGGCGACCGCCTCGAAGCGGTTCTGGCGGCGGTCGACGAGCGCCGGCGAGGACTGATTCTCGAGCTGCGGGAACCTCCGCCATCGCGGCGCGGTCGAAAGAGGAGAGGATGAGCTTCTCGATCCCGCTGACCTCCGGAGCCGCGATGCTAAGATCCGCGCCGATGTCGATCCGCTGCCTCACCGCCATGGCGATGACCCTGTTGGTCATTCTCCTCGCCGGTTGTGCCGACGAGGCGCAGCGCAACGAGGACGTTCGGCCTGAGGTGGAGACCCTGATCAACGCCTATCTTCCGGCCCTCGGACAGTTCTACGAGACCGGAGACACCAGCCTGGTCGAGGGCCTGGCGGCGGAGAAGGAGGTGTTCACCGTCGAGCAGCGCATCCGCAAGCTGGCCGAGGCCGGGCGGCGGGTGAGGGCGACGCCGAAGCAGGTGAGCATCGAGCGAATCGACGTCTATCAGTACTCCAACGCTTACGTGACCACCTTCGAGCTGTGGGATCTCGAGGTGATCGCCATCGGCTCCGAACGCCAGATCTCGCAGGTGATCGACCAGCCGAACCAGGTGCGCTACCAGCTCAAGCGTAGCGACGGGCGCTGGAAGATCCTATTCCGCGAGCTGGTCAAGACGGAAGAGTAGGTCACTGGCGGCGCTTTGCCGCAGCGACAGCCACTCCCCGAGGAGGTCTCGAAGTATGTCCCTGACACCGACGGTGGCGGTGGTCGGTCGGCCCAACGTCGGCAAGTCGACCCTGTTCAATCGTCTGGTCGGCCGGCGCCAGTCGATCGTCCACGATCTGCCCGGCGTGACGCGGGATCGCATCGTCGGCACCGCCGAGATCGCCGATTTCCGCTCCATCCAGCTGATCGATACCGGTGGCCTGGTGCCGGGCGATGATCCTCTCGGCCTCAATCAGCAGGTTTTCCTGGCGGTCGAGGAGAGTGACCTTCTGATCCTGGTGGTGGATGGCCGGGACGGCCTGGTACCGGCCGACGAGGAGGTTTGGGAACAGCTACGCAGCCGCGGCGTGCCGACCCTGTTGGTGGTCAACAAGGGCGATACCCGCCAGGCTCGCGAAGGCTTCGCGGAGTTCTACGGCCTCGGCATCGCCGACGCCGTGTTGGTGTCGGCGGAGCACGGCGACGGCATCAACGATCTGCGCGAGCTGCTGATCGAGCGTCTGCCCGAGATTCCCGACATCGAGCCGCCGGCGGATGCCGCCACCATCGCCGTGGTGGGACGCCCCAACGTCGGCAAGTCGTCCTTGCTCAACCGAGTGGTGGGGGAGGAGCGCTCCCTGGTGACGCCGGTGGCGGGAACCACCCGGGATCCCGTCGACACCCTCATCGAGCGCGATGGGCGCCGCTACCTGCTGATCGACACGGCGGGCATCCGCCGCCGCAGCAAGGCCTCGGATACTCCCGAGGAGCTCGCCATCATGATGACCCGGCGTCAGATCGAGCGCGCTCAGCTCGCTCTGCTGGTGATCGATGCGGCCGCCGGCGTGACCAGCGGCGATCTCGCCATCGCCGGCCAGATTTGGGAGCTCGGGCGGGCCGCGGTGGTGGTGATCAACAAGTGGGATCTGCTCGACGAAGCGGGCCGGGAACGGCTCGACCTCAGTTTTCCGCGCCTTGACGAAATCCTCTCCCATCCCTTGCGAGTGAACATCTCGGCGCTCACCGGACGGGCTCTCGAAAAGGTCTTCCCGCAGGTCGACGAGGCCCTCGCCGCCCACGGCGTGCGTCTGACCACCAGCGAGGTCAATCGGCTGTTCGAGGAGGCCCTGCGGCGCCGCAAGCCGCCGGCCTTCAAGGGGCGGCCTTGGAAGGTCTACTACGCCACCCAGGTCGGCAGCGAGCCGCCCACCTTCATGCTGTTCGCCAACCGCACGCTGCGCCGTTCAGATACCTTCCGGCGCTATCTGATGAACCACGTGCGTCGGGAGCTCGGCCTGCCCGGCATTCCGGTGCGGCTGGTGATTCGCAAGCGAGATCGTTGAGGTCGGCGAAGTCCGATGTCACGGTCGCGGCTGCTTCCGACACCTCGGCGACAGAGTTTGAGCGCTCCCTTGGGATCGCCTATACTGCAGAAAATTCACCCGGATCGTTGGTCGAGGCTGAACAATCGAGTGTCCGACGCGAAGCAGAGCAAGGGGCTGACCAAAGCCGACCTGATCGACGTTGTCTACCAGCGTCACGGCGCATTGACGCGCAATGAGGCGGCCCGCATCGTCGATACCATCTTTTCGACCGTCAAGACGAGCCTGGGGGGCGGCCGGCCGGTGCGGATCAAGAACTTCGGGACCTTCGAGGTGATGGAGCGGGTCGGCCGCGTCGGGGTCGATCCCTCGAGCGGCAATCGCATCTTCATTCCGCCCCACAACGGCCTCAGCTTCCGGCCGGCCCGGCGACTCAAGAACATCGTCACGGACGAGCGCGACGGAGGCGATCGCTGATGGCCGGCAAGGTCCACAAGCGCCTTTATTACAAGATCGGCGAGGCCTGCAAAGAGCTCGACATCGCGCCCTATGTGCTGCGCTACTGGGAGACCGAGTTCGCGGCCCTCAAGCCGAACAAGAGCCGTTCCGGTCAGCGCGTCTACGGCGAGAAGGAGATCGCCGTCATCCGGCGGATCAAGGAGCTCCTCTATGAGGAGGGGTACACCATCGCCGGTGCCAAGAAGAAGCTCGACGTAGAGATGGCCGATGGCGGCCCGGAGTCGCCCCCGGTTCAGCCCGCGGCCTCCTCCGATCAGCTCGCCGAGGGCCTGCGCCGCGCCTTGCGCGAAGCCCGCGAGATCCTCGCCCTGCTCGACCCCTGAGCCCTTTTCCGGGCGACACCGCGCGAGCAGCGCAAAGGCCTTCTACTCCCCGGAGTGGTGTAGTAAGCTCGCCCGCGGTCGGGACGTGGCGCAGTCTGGTAGCGTACCTGAATGGGGTTCAGGGGGTCCCGGGTTCGAATCCCGGCGTCCCGACCAAGTCGTCCTTCGAAGGTCTCTCGAGCCAACTCCTGCGGTTTCCGGCGGTGCCATGAAAATGACCCTTCGCCAGGCTCTTCTGCTGTGTTCCACCTGCTTGCTGCCGGCCATCGTGGCCGTCCCGGGAGGGCGCTGGCTGCTGCCTTTCTTGGCGCCTCTGACCCTCTACTCGGCGTTTGCCCGCCGGGTCGGGGAGCGGGACTACGTCGGCGCCTGGCGCCTGGGAATGGTCTGGGCCGGTTTGCTCAGCGCCGGGGTCATCGCCCTGGTGATCGCCCTTCCGGAGGTGGCAAAGGCCGGCATCCTGAACGGCGAGCCATACCGCCAGGAGATGTTCCAGTGGATCGCAACCGGCTTGGGGCGGGAGAACAACCCGGCGGCCTTTCTGCCGGAGCATCTGCTGCATCTCTCCCTGTTCGTGCTCCTCACCTATCTCACCGGCGGCTATCTCGGCCTGGTGCTGGGCTCCGCCCTGGTGGCCTACATGAGCTACTTCGTCGGCAACTACGCGGTGGCGGCCGATTCTTGGGTCTTCGGCAGCATCGTCGCATGGGTGCCATGGTCGGTGGTGCGGGTGGCGGCCTTCGTGCTCTTGGGAGCGCTCTTCGCCCGCCCGCTCCTGGTCGGACGTCGTTGGCCCTTCAGCGGCCTCGAGGGTCGTTTGATGGCCCTCGGAGGGGCCGGAATTCTGACCGATATGACGGTCAAGACCTTGCTCGCTCCGCGCTATGGGCTGTTCCTTCGGCAGCTCGCGGACGGCGCCCTTTGAGGCCCTCGGGCGCGCGTTGACAGCGCCTTCGAGAGCGCCCTATACTGATTTTCCCACCCGCTGTTTGGTCTGCCTTCTCTCCTCTTAGGGAGTCCCATGAACGACATTCGTGAGAGCGTCGGAAATCTCGATGGAAGAGGTCAGCGATTCGCCATCGTCGCCTCGCGGTTCAACGAGCGCCTGGTCGAAGAGCTGGTCCGGGGGGCGATCGACGCCCTGCTTCGCCACGGCGTGGCGGCATCGGACATCCATCTGGTACGGGTTCCCGGTGCCTGGGAGATTCCCGCGGCGCTGGAGCGCCTCGCGACCACGGAGGTCGATGGGCTGATCGCCCTCGGCATCGTGATTCGCGGCGAGACTCCGCACTTCGACTATGTCTGCTCGCGCGTCAATCAGGGATGTGGGCACGTCGCCGATCACCACGGGATCGCCGTCGGATTCGGAGTCTTGACCTGCGAGACGACGGCCCAGGCGGAGGCGCGGAGCGGTGGCAAAGCGGGGAACAAGGGGCGCGAAGCGGCCCTCGCCGCTCTCGAGATGAGCCGCCTGCTGCCGCAGCTCGGGACCTCACCGTGAGCGATCCGGGCAGCGCCTCGCCGCTGGCGACGGAGAGCAGCAGCCGGCCCCTCGGGAAGCGGCGTGCCGCCCGCGAGATCGCCCTGCGGATGCTTTACCAGCGCGACCTCGGGCGGTCCAACCTGCCGCAGATCTTCGCCTCCTTCGACCTCGGCGAGTTCGTCGCCGACAGCGGTGGGCGGCGGCGCAATCCGCAGGCCGCCCTCGAGTTCGCCAAGATCCTGGTACAGGGCACCGTCGATCATCTCGCCGAGATCGACGGCTCGATCGAAGGGCAGGCCGAAAACTGGCGCCTCGAGCGCATGCCGGTGGTCGATCGCAACGTGCTGCGGCTGGCGGTCTACGAAATGCGGTACCAGAAGGAAACTCCCAAGCTCGTGGTCGTCGACGAGGCCATCGAGCTGGCCAAGAAGTACGGCTCCGATCAGTCGGGGCGATTCGTCAACGGCCTTCTCGATGGGCTGATGAAAGGAAAAGCGACCGATGCGTGATGGAGCCGGCTGGTGGATGCGGAGCGTTCTCGGAGGGGTCCTTCTCGCCTTGTTGTCGTCCTGCGGCTATTCCCTGGTCGGCCGGGGCGTCAACATTCCAGAACACATCGAGGCGGTCTATCTGGAAGCTCTGGTCAACCGCACCCAGCGCTCCCAGGTCGAGCAGTTCCTGACCCGCGCCATCGCCGATGAGCTGACCACCCGTCGACGCTTCGACCTGGTGGCACGCGCTGAGGATTCAGACGCCCTTCTGCAGGGCTCGGTGGAGCAGTTCGCGGTCACCCCGATCACCTTCGATCCCGAAGGCCTCGCGACCGAGTACGAGATCTCGATCACCGTCAAGGTGGCCTTCACGGAGCGTGAGACGGAAGAGGAGCTGTGGAAGAACGAGCGCTACCTCTTCCGCGAGAACTACGCCGTCGACGATTCCTCGACGGACTACTTCGATCGCGAGAACGACGCCATCGAGGAGGCGGCGGAAGCCTTTGCCGAAACCATGGTGAGCGACCTGCTCGAAGGCTTCTAGCAGGCTGCTGAAAAACTCGTCGGCAACCTGCGACCGGGCCCGAG
>JBCCHV010000071.1 GCA_039028635.1 Acidobacteriota bacterium | reverse complement strand
GCCGCCGCGACGGGAGAGGAGGCCCAAGAACCGCGCTTCTTGGGCCGGAGAGGGGCGCGCAGCCCCTCTCGAAACAAATAGCTAGCAGCGCTGGAAAAGTCGCGAAGCGGACTTTTCCAGCAGCCTGCTAGCAGGCCGGGAGGGCCTGGCATCGGATAACCTAATCCCATGAAGCACTGCCGTTTCGCCATCCTCGGCCTTTTCGCCCTGCTGGCCCTTCTGCCCACCGCTGCCCACAGCGTCGATCCCTGGTCCGCCCTGACCACCCTCAGGGACGGCCTGCGGGAGGGCGGACCGACCCGCGCCAGCTTCGTCCATCACTATGTGCCGGCGGGTTTCCCGGAAGGCGAGCAGGAGAATGGGGATCTCGCGTTGGCACTTCCCGACTGCCTGCGCTGGGACTACCAGGACCCCTACCCGAAGAGCTTCCTGGTGTGCGGCGACGAAGCTCACTTCTGGGTGCGGGACGACAGCACCGGACGGCGCTATCGGGTCGATCCGGAAGCGGAGCCCGGTCTCGACCTGCTCCTGCTGTCGGTCGAACAGCTCGCAACCCGCTACCAGGCGACGGCGACCTCGGAAGGCAAGCTCACGGTGGTCGAGCTGACCCCGCTCAGCGCCACCGTCGAGCTGGCGAGCGCCCGTTTCGTGGTTGCCGAGGAAGGCGATCGCTTGCTCGAGGTGGCCTATGAAGACCGCGAAGGGGGCAAGACCCGCTTCGAGATTTCAGGCTACCAACCGCTTTCCGAGGAGGGGGTGTTCTCGCCCCCGGCGACCATTCTCTGGCGCGACAACTGAGCCGCCGCGGAGAGGCGGTACCGGCTCGGCGGCTCGGACCGAGATCGACTCCCGCCGCGGCCGTCCTGCACCGGCAGCAGAGCTTGGGGTATCCTCCGCCTTCGGCCGCCTCCGGAGAGGCGTCCACGACTCCCGTACCGCGCCACGACCGGGGCGCCGGTTCTCGCTATAATGACCAGGTCTGCGGGTGCCCCGCGGACAAGGGCTCGATTCATGGCCGCCGACAACTCCTTCGACATCGTCTCCACCGTCGACTTCCAGGAAGTCCGCAACGCCGTCGACCAGGCGGCCCGCGAAATCACCAGCCGCTACGACCTCAAGAAGGCGCAAGCGGGGGTTGCCCTCGAAGGCGAAGAAATCCACCTGCGAGCCAACGACGACTTCAACGTCAGCCAGGCCCTCGAGGTGGTCAAGAGCAAGCTGGTGCGGCGCAAGATTCACCTCAAGTCCTGCCGCTTTGGTGAGGTCGAACCGGCGGCGGGCGGCACGGCAAGACAAACGGTCACCTTTCAACAGGGCATCCCGACCGAGACGAGCAAGAAGATCGTCGCCGAGATCAAGCGCTTGAAGCTCAAGGTTCAGGCCTCGATCCAGGGCGACTCGCTGCGCATTTCGGGCAAGAAGCGGGACCAGCTCCAGGAGGTCATCGCGCACCTCAAGGAAATGGATCTCGACGTTCCCTTGAACTTCACCAACTACCGGAGCTCGTGAAGAACCTCGCCGTCATCGGCCTCCTCCTGCTCGCCTTGGGCACCCTTCCGGCGGCGGCCTCCTACCGCGACGGCGAGGCGGTCCGCGTCACCGGCATCGTCACCGATGCCGCCGGCAAGCCCTTGCCCGGCGTTCGGGTGGTGCTCGAAGCTTCTCGGAGCCGGGTCAATCTGAGGCGTCTGAGCCGCGAGAAGCGCGATTCCACCCGCCTGACGGCTGTGACCGACGAGCGCGGTGAATACAGCATCGAGTGGCACTGGCATCGCTACTACAACGCCTATGAGCTGATCGTCGGAGTGGCCGTGCGCAAGCCCGCCGGCGAGCGCTTGCAGGCCCTCGAAACCCTCGACATCAGCCGCCGCCTGGAGAAGAGCAATCCGTTGGTGGTGCCGATCGTGATCGAGGACGCCGAGTTCGTGCAGACCCTGCAGCGCTTCGTCGCCGGCATTCGTAGCGACGACGAACGCCGCATCTACGCCCAGATGGGCAAACCAGACGAGGTCAAGGAGCGGGTCTCCTCAAGCCGCAAGGACACTTCCTGGTGGTATTTCGAGAGCGGCAAGGTCTTTCGCTTCACCGACGGCGAGTTGGTCGGCGAGGAGAGCTTCACCCCGGTCGAGGCCTTCTAGGCCCGGCGCAGCGCAGAGAAAACCATGAAAGGCCAGCCCTTGCCATCGCAGCCCACCCCCCTCACCCCACGCCGCTCCCCGGCGTCCTTCCTCGCCTTGATCGCGGACAAGCTCGAGGCCACCGAAGCGGTGTTCCGGGAGGCCCTGGCAGCGGACGTGCCGCGCATTCGCGAGGCCGGCACCTACCTCGCCGAGGGCGGCGGCAAGCGAGTGCGACCGGCCCTGGTGCTGCTGGCTTCGCGCCTCCTCGGCCGCGACGGCGAGGAAGAGGTGACCTACGCCGCGGTGGTCGAGCTGATCCACACCGCCACCCTGATCCACGATGACGTCATCGATCACGCCGATCTGCGCCGCGGCCAAGCCACCCTCAATCAGATCTGGGGCAATCACCCGACGGTTCTCCTGGGGGACTGGATCTATACCCTGGCGATGCAGAAGGCCTTGTCCCACCAGCGCGTCGAAGTGCTCCAGAAGCTGGTCGACGCCACCCTGCGGATGACCGAAGGGGAGCTCCTGGCACTGCATCGCTTGGGGGCGATCGATCTCACCACCGACGAGTACTTCGAGATCATCGACCGCAAGACGGCGCGCCTGTTTGCCGCCGCTTGCGCCGTCCCGGCCTTGATTCCGCCGCTGCGGCCGGAGGCCGGAGAGGCTCTCGAGCGCTACGGCGCCCATCTTGGCGTCTGCTTTCAGCTGGTCGACGACCTGCTCGATTTCGATGGCCGTGAGGAGGAGCTCGGCAAGCCGGTGCTCTCGGACCTCAAGGAGGGCAAGCTGACGCTACCGCTGATCCTGCTCCTGCCGCGGATCGCGCCGGCCGACCGTCAGCTGATCGCCCAGGTTCTCGAGGACCGCGCCTTCGAGCGCGTCGCCGCTCAGCAAATCCTCGAGCTCGTCGAGCGCGAGGGCACCCTCGACGAAACCCGTCAGATCGCCCGCGACTACTCGGCCCGGGCCAAGGCGGAGCTAGAGTTCTTCCGCCCCTGTGAGGCCCGGGAAGCGCTGGAGCTCGCGCCGGATTTCGTCCTCGATCGGCGTTCGTAGGCGCGGCCCCGAGAGTCCCAAGGGGCCCTTCGCCTCGGCCTCCTCGCCGTCGGCGGCGGCCGGCTCGAGCCAGGCCGTGGCCCCGCCGATCGCCCCGAGGACGGTGACGTAGCGAAAGGACACCGCCTCCGCCGCCTGCCAGCGCCGATTCCCCGGCACCGGGACCACCGGCCGCACCAGCGCACCTTCACCGACGCCATCAGAGGTGAAGGGGTCACTCGGCCGATCGGACAGGAAGGCGAGGGCACAGCGAACGTTTTCGCCACCGCCGAGCTCGAGGTGCAGGACTCCCGAAACCACGGCCCCGAAGTCGAAGATCACCCCCGGCACCGGCTCTCGGAGGTCGATCGGAGTCGCGGTCTCGCCGCGCTGGCGCCAGGATTCCGCCTCCCCGACCAGGCGCGCCCGCACCGGCAAACGGAATCCCTCCGCCGTCGCCAACGGCCACGCCGGCCGAGGTGACCGGACGCCGAGATCCTGCCAGCGACCGACCACCGGTGGGCCCCAAGAGAGCGTCACGCCTTTGCCCTCCGGAGTCTCGACCGGCAGCCAACCGGCGAGAACGCCGGCCTCGGCACGTCGTTCGATCCGCCAGGCCTCACCGCTCGCCGCCAGGACTTCACCGTCATCGGCCACCAAACGGGCCAGCAACCCACCAGCACCGCGCCCGCTGCGCACCTCGATCAGCAGCCGATGACTGCCCACCTCGAGGCCCTCGGCGAGGGTCCAGGCATCGAGACCTCGCTGAGCTGAGAAGCGGCCGAAGCCGACCCGACGGCCATCGAGATAGGCGACGTACTCCTCGTCGGCGATGACCTCGAGGGTCACCGCTCGGCGAGGCGCGGTCACGGCAAAGTCCGCCACTGCCCAGAAGGCCAGTGGCGACCGTCGATCGCGCGGTCCTTCGGGCCAGATCCAGCGCGCCGGGGAGAGGCCCGGGCGGTCGAGATCGAACAGCGAGCGCCCGGGGAGCTGGGCAACCGCCAGCCAGGCGAGGAAAAGGCCGGCCAAGAGCCAGCCGGCGAGGGATAGGGGGCGAGCCATCACGGCGCCGAGCCTATCTCGGCGTCGGCGACGGCGGTAGCGCTCCCCCCAGATCTCCGCGCGGCAAGCGCTCGGCGACGCGGGCCCGCAACACCGCTGGCCGCCTCTCGAGAAACTCTTCGATGCGATCCAGCGACTCGTCGTCCGCCACCTGGTAGTGCTCGGCGATCTCCCGATAGCGGCCCAACAGGGCGTCGCGGAAGGCCTCGTCGAGGCGCTCGTCGAGGGCCCAACGCAGACGCTCCGCCAGGCGCTGCCGGTACTGCGGGCTGTTGCGGATCAGGGTGCGCAGAATGGGATTGCGAAAGTCGTCCCGAGGGCGCCGCAGGAGGTGCGCCCAAACGTCTTCCTGCCAGGGCTCGGTCATCGGCTGGCGCGCTGCCATGAAGCTCTGATCCATGTCCCAGGCGATCCAGCTCCAGCGTCCCAGCGGCGCGCTCTCGTCGCGCACCAGGGCCCCCTGATAGGCATCCGTGGTGCCGCAGGTCAGGGAGGCCAGAAACCAGGCCTCGAGGCTTGCCAGATCGTAGCGCGCCCGAATCTCGTCGTAGCTGCGGTCGGGCTGGCGACGCCACCACTTCTGGGCCAGGCGCCAGTGCAGGACCGTTCCCGCTCGCCAGCGGCTCTCGCGCCGATCGCGCTTCGACCGCACCAAGACGAAGCGGTCATGGCCGCGGTGGCGACGCAGATAGGCGAGATCGATCGGCTCGGTGAGAAACACCAGGCCGTGGTCTCGGCCGTTGATCTCGAGCCGTGCGGGCGCCGTTTGGGGCACCGCGGCGCCCAGCCGCTGCGCCACTTCGAGGGCGATCGGATTGGTCATGCGCCAGAGGTCGCCGGCAGCATCGGTCCGCTGGTCGCCATGGACGATCAGCCGCGTCAGAGGCTCATCTCCGGGCCAATGGAGCAGACTCAGCGCCAGCCCCGCGGCCCCCTGCGTCGGCCGGAAGACCAGCCGCCAGCTGCGCACCGGACCGAACCGGCGACTGCGGCCACCGTGAAGACGCAAGCCGACGAAGCCGGCATAGAGCACGCGCTCACCCTGTCGCAGCACCATCTCGGCGGAGGCTTCGAGCTTCTGCCGAGGTTGCTCGAGCAAACCCTCGAGAGCCGCCGGCGACACCGTGATCGAGAGCCGACGCGGGCCCTCGCCGGCCTCGGAACCGACGCCGGAGCCGTCGCGGCGCGCGCCGGCGGTCTCCCAATCCACCGGCTCCGCCGCGGCCGGTATCCGCCGCGGCTGGTCGGAACCGCTTTCCGGCGCGCGGCTGCGCAGAGCACCGAGGGCGGCCAGGATTTTCGGCAGACGCCCGTCACCGATCTCGGCGCCGCCGACCCGCTGACGCTGCGCCGCCGAGGTCGCCGCGCGGCCCGCCGGGTGGAGCTCGAAAACAATCGCCGCCGCGAGCAGGAGAAGCAGGGCCGAAGTGCCCCAGATTCCCCGCCCCGGCCAAGCCTTCACGGAGCTCCCGGTCGGTGATAGCTGAGAGTCAAGGCGAGCTCCGGAACGGTCCCCGTCAGGCGACCCTCGAGCTCGACCAGCTCGGCCGGCGCCAGGTTCCGGAAACCGTAGGTCACCGCCACCTCGGCCTCACCGACGGTGAGGCTTTCGAGGCGCCCCCGCGGCACGCTGCGGCCGAGCTCGGCGAACAGCTCGTCCTTGGCCTCTTGCCAGCGCTCACCGGGCAGGGTCAGCAGAAGCATGCCGTGACGGGTGGTCGAAGTCAGGAAGGAGGGCGCCAGACCCCGTAGGAGCAGCGCCAAAAGCACCAGCGCGAGGAGAATGGCCAGAAAAACGAACTGAAAAGTGGCACAGGCCAGCGAGGTGGCGATCACCACCATCAGGAAGCCAATCTCCTCCGGCTCTTTGATCGGGGTACGAAAGCGCACGATCGAAAGCGCACCCAACAGGCCGAGGGATAGGGGCAAGGAGAACTGAATACAGACGAAGATCGCGGTGATCGCGAGGGCGAGCAGGGGAAAGGAGCGATGAATCTGCGAGCCGGTCTCGGTGCGAGCATAGAAGCTGCGGTAGAGAAAGGCGATCCACAGGCCGCAGGCCAGGGAAAGGGCCATGGCGAGGAGAAAGGGCAGCGGACCGATGGCCGCCACTTCGGGATCGCGAAATACGTCCAACGCCTTCCAACCAGCTTGCAGGCTCATGGCCACCTCTCCCAGGAAACGTCGCAATTCATCGCCATCGACCTCATGTCAAGCTGCGATAGCAGGCGTCATACTTCGAAAAAGAGCTGCGAAAACACAATCGCCCAAACAACCCCTGCAGACACGGCGGCGCCACCGCACGACTCCCCTTGGCCTCCACCACGCCGCCGGCGAGGACCCCGCGACGGCTCCTGCCGAGGAGGGGGTGCCCGCGCTCCGCGGTGATGGCGCTGTCGCAGCTCATGCGCACGCCGCCGTGGGGATCGACATAGCGACGACGGCGATAGGCGACCTGGAGGATCGGCAACAACGGCCAGGGCAGCTCTTCGGCCAACAGGTCGGGGGGCATCGGCAAGCTGGCGAGAGCCGCGAAGGATCGCCGTTCGATCGCCGCCCCCTCGAGAGTGGTGGGCCAACGCCGCTTCGAGCGCCGGTTGCCGACCCGCCGCTTGAGCTCCCAGAAAGCCTGCGAGGGAGGCGCTCCGGGGGAGCGATACCAGCGCAGGCGAAGCTTGGTTTTGAGATAGAGGCTGTCTGCCTTCTGCCGCAACAGCACCAGATCGGGAGTATCGAAATAGACGCTGACCACCGTATTGCTCGGGTGCTCCGGATCGCGCCGACAGGCCGCCGCGAGATGACTCTCGACAACGCCAAGGGACCAGCGATCGAAGGCATACTTCAACTCGAAGCCGAGCTGCGCCGGATCTTCGGCGGACGGAGACGGCTCCCCGGGGCGGGGGGCCTTGAAGGCGAGGGATCGCATGGACCGAAGGCGCAGGGGTTCGATCGGGACGGGCCGACCGCGGTCTTCACAGCCACGCGAGAAATCGGCTCGTCGCAGAAACGTCACCGCATCTTCTCACGCCGTGACGCCGTTGACAGTGCCGCGGGGAGCACGTAGATTGGGACGTGCCCCCGTCCTCACACCCCCCCCGTATCGCGGCGGCCATTCCGGCCCGCTACGCTTCGACCCGGCTGCCCGGAAAGCCGCTGCTCGAGATCGCCGGCAAGACGATGATCGAGCACGTCTACCGGCGCGCCGCGGCAGTGCCCGAGCTTTCCCGGGTGGTGGTGCTGACCGACGACGAGCGCATCGCCGACAAGGTGCGGAGCTTCGGTGGCGAGGTCGAGATGACCCCCGAGGACTGCGCCAGCGGCAGCGATCGCATCGCCTGGGCGGCGCGCCGCTGGGAGGAAGACGGAATCCTCAACGTCCAGGGCGACGAGCCGTTGATCGATCCGCGAGCCATCGGCCGCTTGGCGCACCACCTGCAGACCCGACCGGACGATCCCATCGCCACCCTGGCGGCGCCAGCGGAGGCCGGCGACCTGGACGATCCCAACACCGTCAAAGTGGTTCTCGACCGCTTCGGCTACGCCCTCTACTTCAGCCGCTCTGCGATACCCTATAGGCGAGGGCCCAACGACGACGATAGGGAACCGATCACCCCCCGGAAGCATCTGGGGATCTACGGATATCAGCGGGAAGCACTCCTCGAGCTGGCCGGCCTGGCGCCGAGCCCCCTGGAGAGAAGTGAGTCCCTGGAGCAACTGCGCGCTCTGGAGAACGGCCTGCGCATTCGCGTGCTGGAAGTCGCCGGAGCCGCCCCGGGGGTCGATACGGCCTCCGACCTGAAGCGCATCGAAGAGCTGCTGTCGACGACGGCCGCCGGAGCGCTGGAAGATCGAGGGAGAGGACAATGACGACCAAGTACATCTTCGTTACGGGCGGCGTGGTGTCGTCCCTCGGCAAGGGCGTGGCGGCCGCCTCCGTGGGCGCCATCCTGGAGGCCCGCGGCTTCTCCGTCACGATGATGAAGCTCGACCCCTACGTCAACGTCGATCCGGGCACCATGTCGCCGTACCAGCACGGCGAGGTCTTCGTCACCGAGGACGGTGCCGAGACCGACCTCGACCTCGGTCACTACGAGCGCTTCACCCACACGGTGACCTCGAAGCGCCACAACTACACCACCGGCAAGATCTACGAAAAGGTGATCAACAAGGAACGGCGCGGCGATTACCTCGGCAAGACGGTGCAGGTGATTCCCCACGTCACCGACGAGATCAAGGACGCCATGCGGCGGGTCGCCGACGGCCACGACGTGGTGATCGTCGAGATCGGCGGCACCATCGGCGACATCGAATCCTTGCCCTTCGTCGAGGCGATCCGGCAGTTCCGCCAGGAGCTCGGGCGGTCGAACGCCATCAACCTCCACCTCACCCTGGTGCCCTACATCGCCGCCGCCGACGAGCTCAAGACCAAGCCGACGCAGCACTCGGTGCGCGAACTGCGCGCCATCGGCATCTCGGCGGACGTTCTGCTGTGCCGCGTCGACCGCCCGCTGCCGGACGAGCTGCGGCGCAAGATCGCCCTGTTCTGCAACGTCGATCCGGACCAGGTGATCGCCGCCGTCGATGTGCCTTCAATCTACGAGGTGCCGCTGACCTTCTGCCGCGAGGGTCTCGACGAGACCATCCTGCAGCTCCTCAACCTGCCCCAGTACGAGCGCGACATGTCGCGCTGGGAGGTGCTGGTCAACCGCATCAAGAACCCCCACCACCGGGTGCGCATCGGCATCGTCGGCAAGTACGTCGAGTTGCCGGACGCCTACAAGAGCCTCAACGAGGCACTGCTCCACGGCGGCATCGCCAACGACGCCGCCGTCGAGCTGGTCTACATCAATGCCGAAGAGATCGAGACCGGCAACTGGCCGCAGGAGATCTTCGAGGTCGACGGCCTGCTGGTGCCGATCGGCTTCGGCCAGCGCGGCACCGAGGGCAAGATCCGAGCGATGCGCTTCGCCCGCGAGCGCAAAGTGCCGATGTTCGGCATCTGCCTCGGCATGCAGTGCATGGTGATCGAGTTCGCCCGCAACGTCTGCGGCATCGAGGGCGCCACCTCGTCGGAGTTCGACGCCGACACCGACCACGCCGTCATCTTCAAGCTGCGCGATCTGCTCGGCGTCGAAGAGATGGGCGGCACCATGCGCTTGGGCGCCTACCCCTGCCACCTCCAGGAGGGCACCCACGCCCACCGCATCTACGGCCAGGGTCAGATCAGCGAGCGCCATCGGCACCGCTACGAGGTCAACCAAAAGTACCTCCAGCCCCTGGTCGACCACGGTCTGACCGTCTCCGGCCTGTCGCCGGACGGCAAGTTCGTCGAGATGGTGGAGCTCGAGGACCACCCCTGGTACCTCGGCTGTCAGTTCCATCCCGAGTACAAGTCGAAGCCGACGGAGCCCCATCCGCTGTTCGTGTCCTACATCGCAGCCGCCCTCGAGCATCACGACCGGCGCCAGCGCGCCGAGGGCGAAGAAGCGGCCCTGCCGCTGGTCACCGAAAGCGCCCCGGTGGAAGCCCAACCGGCGCCCCTCGCGGAGCGCCTCGAATCGGCCGGCGAGAAGGCCCTCGCCGAAGGCGTGACGCCGGACCGACGATGAGCGTTTCCCCCGTCGAGGTGGCGCCCGTCGAGCTGGCGCCGGGAGTCGTCCTCGGCGGCCCCGGCCCGCTGCCGGTGATCGCCGGACCGTGCGCCATCGAGAGCGAGGAGCGCACCCTGGAGACGGCGCATCGGGTCGCCGCCATGGCGCGCCGCCTTGCCCTGCCGGTGATTTTCAAGGCCTCCTTCGACAAGGCCAACCGCAGCTCCCTCGGCTCCTTCCGCGGCGTTGGCCTCGACGCCGGCCTGCGCATTTTGCGACGGGTCGGCGAGGAGACCGGATTGCCGCTGCTGACGGATATCCACGAGCCCGCCCAGGCGGCGCCGGTGGCGGAGGTCTGCGACGTCCTCCAGATTCCGGCCTTCCTCTGCCGCCAGACGGACTTGATCGTCGCCGCCGCCGACACCGGCCGCGCGGTCAATCTGAAGAAGGGACAGTTCATCGCCCCGACGGATATGCATCGCGCCGTCGACAAGGCCCGTCAACGGGGCAATGACCGCATCACCGTCACCGAGCGCGGCTACTCCTTCGGCTACAACAATCTGGTGGTCGACATGCGCAGCTTCGCCATGCTCCACGAGGCCGGTATCGCGGTGATCTACGACGTCACCCATTCGCTGCAACTTCCCGGCGCCGGCGAGGAAAGCGGCGGCGACCGGCGATTCGCCGAGCCGCTGGCGCGGGCCGCCGTCGCCGCCGGTGCCGACGGCCTCTTCCTGGAAATCCACCCGGATCCCGAGAACGCCCTGTCGGACAGCACAGTGCAGCTCGCCCCGGAGCGCGCCGAAGCTCTGCTCGGCTCACTCCGGGCTTTGCGCGAAGCCCTCCTGTAAACCTCTGCGAGCCAGTCTTCGAGCGATGAGCGCCAAATCCACCAACCCCGCTCCGCACCGCGGCCGCCCGCCGCGCGAGGTGGCGCGCGAAGTCTTCACCACCGAGGCCAACGCCATCGCCGGCCTCATCGACCAGCTCGACGAGCGCTTCGACCAGACCGTCGAGCTGATTCGCCAGGCGCCGGGCCGGGTGGTCTGCACCGGCATGGGCAAGAGCGGGCTGGTGCTCAAGAAGATCGCCGCCACCCTGTCGTCCACCGGCACGCCGGCTCTTTTTCTGCATCCGGCGGAAGCGGTCCACGGCGACCTCGGAGTCATCGTGCCCGGCGACGTCGTGCTCGCCGCCTCCTTCTCCGGCGCCACCGAGGAGCTGTTGCGCTTGGTCGGCACGGTCAAGCGCCTCGGCATCCCGCTGATCGTCATGACCGGCAATCCCGAGAGCCCGCTGTCGCAGCACGCCGACCTTCATCTTTCCGCCGCCATCGACCGCGAGGCCTGCCCCCTCAACCTCGCCCCGACGGCATCGACCACCGCCACCCTCGCCCTCGGTGACGCCCTCGCCATGGCCCTCCTCGAGGCGCGCGGCTTCTCCTCCGAGGACTTCGCCCGCCTGCACCCCGCCGGCAGCCTGGGCAAGCGCCTCATGCGGGTGCGCGAGCTGATGCACGCCGGCGACGATCTGCCGCGGGTGACCGCCTCGGCGGCCCTGCGCGACGCTATCTACGAGATGTCGCGCAAGGGCCTCGGGATCACCGCCGTCGTCGACGCCGACGGCAAGCTGCTGGCCTGCATCTCGGACGGCGATCTGCGCCGGCTGCTGGCCGAGGACAGCGATCCCCTCGGCCGCACCGCCGTCGAAGTCGGTCGGCCCGGCCCCCGCACCATCGGCGGCGACGAGCTCGCCGCCGCTGCCCTCAAAGAGATGGAAGACCACCGCATCACCTCGCTCTTCGTGACCGCCGAGGACGGTCACCTCGACGGCATCGTCCACCTGCACGACCTCTGGGGCCTGGAGCTGTTTTGAAGCTCTCTGCAGACGATTTTGCGAGCCGCGCCCGCGCCCTCCGCTGGCTGCTGCTCGACGTCGATGGCGTGCTGACGGACGGACGGCTGTTCTATGTCGGGAGCGGCGAGGACCCGATGATCTTCCACGTCCGCGACGGCCTCGCCATCAAGCTGGCTCGGGAACAGGGCCTGGGAGTCGGCATCCTCTCCGGGCGCGGTGGTCCGGCCCTCGACCGCCGGGTGCACGAGCTCGGCCTCGATCCGGTCGTCACGCGCTGCTCCGACAAAGGACCCGCCTTCGAAAAGATCGTCGCACGGCTCGGGCTCACCGCCGAGCAAGTCGCCTACGTCGGGGACGACCTCCAGGATCTGCCGGCGATTCGCCGCTGCGGCCTGTCCTTCTGCCCCGCCGACGCCGCCGCTGAGGTGCGCGCAGCGGTCGACGTGGTGCTGAGCGCGGCCGGCGGCCACGGTGCCATTCGCGAGATGATCGAGCTCATCCTGTCCGAAGGTGACCGGTGGCGCGCGCTGGCGCAGCGCCTGCACGATGGCTGAGCCCTCCCGTAAGCCCATCCGCGCCCGCTTGATCGGCGGCGCGATCATCGCCCTCAGCGCAGTCCTCGGCCGCCTCTCTTGGCGGAGCGCGCAGCGTTTCGGCCGCATCTTCGGCCGCCTCTCCTGGGTCCTCGGCCGACGCGACCGGCGCCGCACCGACGATCACCTCGCCCTCGCCCTGCCCGAGCTTTCGGCAAAGGAGCGCCTGAGATTGGCGAAGCAATGCTTCCTGCACCAGGGGATGAACCTCGCCGAGCTCCTCCACCTGCGGCACCGCGACTGCGGCGATCTCGAACCCCTCATCGCGGTCGAGGGCTGGGAGCACATCGCCGCCCTGCAGGCCGCAGGCCAACCCATCCTGGTGGTCAGCGGCCACTGCGGCAACTGGGAAACGCTCGCCATGGTCGCCAATTGCCGCGGCCTCGAGATGGCGGTGGTGGCGCGCGTCTTCGACGAGGCCAACGTGCAGCAGATCATGGTCGACCTGCGCCGCCGCTTCGGCTCCGCCACCATCGAGCGCGGCGCTCCCGGAGCCGCCCGTCTGCTGTTGACGACGCTGCGCCGCGGCGGCGCCCTGGCGATGCTGATCGATCAGGACACCAAGGTCGACGGGGTCTTCGTGCCGTTCTTCGGACGCCTCGCCTTCACCCCGGTAGGTGCCGCCAAGATCGCCCTCCGGCCGGGCGTCGTCACCGTCCCGACCTTCGCCGAGCGCCTTCCCGACGGTCGTCCCAAGGTGACCTTCCACCCCCCCCTCGAGCTCCCTTCGGACGCCACCGAAGCCACCGCAGCGATCACCCGAGCGATCGAGGAGCAGGTGCGCCGCCGGCCCGAGCAATGGGTCTGGATGCATCGCCGCTGGCGGCGCCGGCCAGCGGACGAGGATTGACCCCGACCGGCCCGATTTCCGCTGCTAGACTGCCCGCCACCATGCGCCCGACCGCCGTTCTCGCCCTCCTGCTGTTGACCGCTTGTGGCCCCCCGCCGCCGGCCGAGATCAGCCACTCCTGGCAGCGCTACGACCTGTGGACGGCGCGGCCCGAGATCGAGCAGCCGACGCCGCGACGCGGCCGTTCCTTCGAGCGTCGCCTCGACAACCTCGGCCTGCGCAGCGAAAAGGACGTAGGCAGTCGCAAGTACCGCGCCCGGCGCGCCGGCAGCCTGGCCCGCTCCCTCGGCCAGCAAGGTGGGACCCGCCTCGCCTGGCCGGTCGATCTGCCGGCCGAGGCCTACCTCTCCTTCATTCCGCTGGGCAGCCCGAACGGCGCCTGTCGCTGCCGCTACCGAGCCGGCGTACGCGACGCCGACGGCATCGTCCACGAGCTCTGGGCCAGCGCGGTCGAGACGGACGGCGTGCTGGCACCGGCGACCCTCGAGATCGACCTGTCGCGCTTCGGCGACACCGCCATCGAGATCCTCTTCCAGATCGACCCGCTGCCCGGCGTTCGGCTCACCGAGGGCGTCACCCCTTGGGCTCTATGGGGCAGCCCCGCCCTCTACCGCCGCCTGCCGGTGAAACCCACCGCACCGACCGATCGTCCCGACATCCTCCTCCTCGGCCTCGATACCCTGCGCGCCGACTCCCTCGGACCCCGGGGATTCGAGCCCAGCCTGACGCCGGCGATCGACCGCCTGGCCAGCGAAAGCGACGTCTGGAGCCGCGCCTTCTCGGCCTTCAACGTCACCAACCCGAGCTTCACCTCGATTCTCACCGGCCTCTACGGCAAGAACCACGGCATCTACGACCTGATCACGCCGCTACCGGAAGATCACGAAACCCTCGCCGAGCTGCTCGCCGAGGCCGGCTACCGCACCCTGGCGATCATCTCGGCACGCCACCTCGGGCCGCGGGTCTCGGGCCTCGGCCAGGGCTTCGAGGAGGTGGTGGTGACCGAGGAGGTGTTCGCCGGCGAGTTGGTGGTCGACATGGCGATCGACTTCATCGCCGACCATCAGGCCTCGGACGATCGCCGTCCCCTGTTCATCTGGCTCCACCTGTTCGACTCCCACACTCCCCACACCCCGCCCCAGCCCTGGGCTTCCGGCCTGCGGGCCGCCGAGCCCTACGGCCTGGGCAGCATTGCCGGCTGGTCCCTCTTCCGGCAGCCGGGGCCGCGCGAGTACGAAGAGCGTGTTCTGGGAGGGCAGGTCGACCTCTATCACGGCGAGGTCGCCTACCTCGACCGTCAGATCGATCGCTTGACGGGCTTTCTCGCCGGCATCGAGCGCCTCGACTCGACCCTCCTCGCCCTGGTCGCCGACCACGGCGAGAACCTCGGCGATCACGGCGTCCTCTACCGCCACAACGGCCTCTGGGACACCACCACCCATGTTCCGCTGATGATCCGCTGGCCCGATGGCCAGGTCCCCCTCGACGCCGCCGGACGGCCGCATCGGGGCCGCCGCCTCGACGCCCTGGTGCAGAGCATCGATCTCTTCCCCACCCTGCTCTCGGCAGCCGCCGTCGAGGCTCCCGAGAGCGATGGCCTGGCCCTCCAAGAACACGGCGAAAAGGGACGCCGGGTGGTGTTCAGCGAGCACGCCCACGGTCACGGGGCGATGGTGCGAACCGACGATCACAAGCTGATCTCGACCGTCGGGAGCCCCTTCCAGGAAGATGGCTACCTGTTCTACGACCTCGCCGAGGACCCCAACGAGCGCCAAAACCTCGCCGGCCAGGGCGATGAAGAGGAAGAGCGCCTGATCGCCCTCCTCGAGCGCTGGCTTAGCAGCCGCCGGCCGGCCCCCAAAGCCACCGCCGGCGAGGTCACGGAAGAAGACCGCGAGCGCCTTCGCGCCCTCGGTTACCTGTAAAGCGGCTCAGTCGGCGTCTTCACCCTTGGGGCGCCGACGGAAGATCGCCGCGGCGCCGACTCCCAGGAGGTAGAGGCCGATGGTCGGCAGGGCGAAGAGGCAGAGGTTCACCACGTCCGGCGTCGGAGTGATGATCGCCGCGACCACGAAGATGATCAGCACCGCCCAGCGGAAGTGCCGCAACAGAAACCTGGGGGTGACCAGGCCCGCCATCGACAACATGACGATGACGATCGGGAGCTCGAACATCAGGCCGAGACCGAGGATCACGGTGAGCAGGAAGCGGAAATAGCGCTCGATCGTGATCATCGGCTGGAACTGCTCGCCGACACCGAGCAAGAACTCCACCGCGAAGGGAAAGGCGATGTAGTAGGCGAAGGCACCGCCAGCGACGAAGAACAGGGTGCCGAAGATGACGAAGGGCAAGGTCATCAGGCGCTCGCGCTTGTAGAGGCCCGGCGCGATGAAGCGCCACACCTGGTAGAGCAGGAAGGGCGTCACCAGGAAGACGGATGCGAGCAACGCCACCTTCACATAGAGCATGAAGGGGTCGGTGACCCCCAAGAAGGCGAGCTTGGTGCCCTCCGGCAGAAAGCGCTCGATCGGCCGCGACAGGAAAGCGAAGATCTCGTCGACCACCATCCAACAGGCGAGGAAGCCGACGAACAGAGCGATCAGAGAGTAGACCAGCCGCTTGCGCAACTCCTCGAGATGATCGAGGAGGCTCATCTGGGGCAGGACTTCTTCCTGCTCTCCGGCGGGTAGCTCGAGGGACTCGCTCACTCGACTTCGGCGGGACGCTGGGCGGTCGTCTGAGACGACTGCGTCGGTTCGGTCTTCGCCGGCGCCGCCTTGGGAGCGGGCCGCGGAGCCGGCGGCTCGTCCTCCTCTTCGAGCGCGATTTCGGCGTTCAGGGTACGCCGGAGATCGGTGCTGGCACGACGAAATTCGCCCATCGCCTTGCCGAGGGTTCGGCCGACTTTGGGCAGCCGCTTGGGTCCGAAGACCAGCAGGGCCACCGCCAAGATGAAGAGAAGCTCGGGACCACCGAGTGGACCGAACAAAATACTCCTCCTTCACTCGATCTTGAGGTCTCGACCGAATCAAGTCAAGGAAAACGGTCCGATTGTCAAGATTGACGGCATTTTTCGGCCCGCCGGGGTGTTACACTTTGATCATGAGCAAACTGTGGAAAAGAGCCGCCATCTCCTTGTTCGTACTTGCTTTGATCGGCGGCGGTCTGGTCGGTGATCGCGTCCTGGCGCTGACCGATGACGCCCGCGACACCCTCCGCACCTACACCGACTTGGTGACCGTGGCCCACGACCGCTACGGCGCCGAGGTCTCCTATAAGGACCTGGTCTATGCCTCCATCCAGGGCATGCTCCGGCGTCTCGATCCCCACACCAGCTTCCTGCCGCCCAAGGCCTACACCGGCATGCGCGAGCGGCAGCAGAGCAGCTTCTACGGACTCGGCATCCTGGTCGGTGTCCGCAACGGTCAGCTCACCGTGATCAGCCCCATCGAAGGCACTCCGGCATCGCGCCTCGGAATGCGGGCCGGCGACATCATCAGCACCATCGAAGGTGAGTCGACGGAGTCGATGACCCTCGACGAAGCGGTCGATCGACTCAAGGGACCGAAGGACACGCAGGTCAACATCACCATCGCCCGACGCGGCCTTGCGGAACCCCTGCAGCTCGCCGTCACTCGAGCCGAGATCCCCCAGACGACGGTGCGCCTCGCCTACATGCTCGATGAAGAGACCGCCTACGTGCAGATCTCCGACTTCGGCCGCGGCACCGGCCGCGAGGTCAAGGAAGCCCTCGACACGCTGCGCACCGCCGGCATGAAGCGTCTGCTGGTCGACCTGCGCAACAACGGTGGCGGCCTGCTCGACCAGGCCATCGAGGTCGCGGACCAGTTCTTAGGTGACGGCAGCAAGATCGTCGAGACCCGCGGCCGCACCCGCGACTCGTTCCAGTCCTATCGTGCCTCGGACAAGTACGACGAGCTCGAGGTGCCGGTGATCATGCTGGTCAACCGCGGCACCGCCTCGGCGGCGGAGATCCTCTCCGGTGCGGTTCAGGACCACGACATCGGCTTGGTGGTGGGCACCCCGACCTGGGGCAAGGGCTTGGTGCAAACCGTCTACAGCCTGTCCTACGGGGCCGGCCTGGCGCTCACCACGGCGAAGTACTACACCCCTTCGGGACGCCTGATCCAGCGCGACTACACCTCCTTCTTCGACTACTACAACTATGATCCGACGGCCGAAGACCCACGCCAGGCGGTCGGCGAAGGCGATCCGGCAGAGATCTTCCGCACCGACCTCGGACGGGAGGTCTACGGCGGCGGCGGAATCACTCCCGACGTCGAGATCGAGCCGACGGACTTCACCCCCTTCCAGCAGTATCTCTTCGCCCGCAGCACCTTCTTCGCCTTCGCCGTCGACTACGCCAGTCGCCAGCAGGTCAGCGATGACACCTGGCAACCGCCGGAGGACCTCGCCGACGCCTTCGAGCAGTGGCTGATCGACGAAGAGTTCGCCACCCGCGAGCAGCTCGACGAAGAAATGGACGACGTGGGTCGCGAGCTCTCGGTGCGTCAGATCCATGCCGAGATCATGAACTCCGCCTTCGGCCAGGAAGCCCGTCACCGCGTCCTGGCCCGCGGCGACGTTCAGGTCCAGCGGGCTCTGGAGCTCTTCGGCGAAGCGGGCGAGCTACTCGCCCGGCGTCAGCAGCTCGATGAAGCAGAGCGCCAGCAGGCCCGCAACACCCTCGCGCCGACGACCAGCAACGCCGACGGTTCCTAGCCGGCTGCTCGCGCGGCCCAGTCTGCGCGGCCCGGCCTGCGCGGCCCGGCCTGCGTGGCGACGCGCACCTGCCGTGGGCCGCGAGGGGGGCCAAGGCTTTGGCCCCTCGCCCGGGCGCCCCTCGCCGGGTGCCCCACTCCAGGGCTGCTCACTCGCGGCCATCCCTCGGTCACTTGACGCGCTGCTCGCGCTTGGGTGCCTGCTCGAGTAGACGACTCGCTGGCCGGGGGCTTCCTCGAGCGGAAGGGCCCGCACCGGGCTGAGAGGCAGCGTCCGAGAACGCCCAACGTCCATCGGCTCAGCGACGCCGTTTGATTTCGAGGCGACCTTCACCAGCTCGAAACCGCGGGCCTCGCGGCTAAAACTAAGGAATCAAGGTCGACGCCAACCAAAAACGCCCGCTCGATGAGCGGGCGTTCGGGGTCCTGCGAGAGCTCGAGCTCTACGGGTTGTCGACCGTGAAGGAGCGTTCTCCGATCATGGTGGTCGCTCCCAAGTCGTCGGTCACGATGACCTGGAAGTTGTGGAACCCGTTCGACAGCCCGGTCGAGTCGAGGCTGAAGGACCAGCCCGGGAAGTCGCTCTCCGGGAAACCCGGGAACTGCGAGGACACGCCCGGCCGCGGCAAGCCGGTGACGGCATTGCCCTGGAACTGGCCATCGACCCAGACGGCGACGTTCGAGACGCCCTGCCAATCGAGAGCCCAGCCGGTGAACTCGATGGCGCCGCTGAAGGTCAGCCCGATCTCCGGCAGGTCGATGGCGCCGAAGGCACCCTCGTTCCCCACCCGGTCGTCGCACAGGAAGGTCACCGGCAGCTCGGCGATCTCGGCCACCTGGCCGGCAACATCGCCGGCGCGAATCGACAGCACGTGGAAGCCCTCGACGTACTGCAGCTCCTCGATCAAGAAGCCGAGGTCGAGCACGAAGCGGAAACCGCTGTGCGGGGCATCCCGCACGCTCGGGAACACCCGCTCGACGTCTAGGCGACGCAGGCCGTAGCAGTTGGTCAGGCCGCCGGTCTCCGGGATGTAGCGACAGTCGGTGCGGCTATTGGCGAAAATCGAGCCATCGATCAGCAGCTCGACGTAGCCGATACCGGAGTCACCGATCTCGATGCCGGCGTCGAGACCGAACCCGGTCACCACGCTGTAGCGCCGCTGCGGATCGGCGAGATCGCAGTTGCCGAACAGCTCGGTGTTCGGCAGCGGCGAATCGATGCTGCCGAAGGGCACGAGATTATGGGTGGTGTTGTTGAAGTCGAAGACTCTCGAGTTGAGCCACTTGCGCTGCCCGGTGGTGCTGATCACCTGCGGGGTCACGGTATGGAGGCCGTTGGGATAGCGCGTGGTGTCCAGGCTGTAGGAAAAGCCTGCCGTCGCCGAATCCGGAAAACCCGGGTAGGCCGCCTCGACTCCCGGACGGTGCCGGCCGTAGAGGGCCCGGCCATCGATCACCCCGTCGACATAGAAATCGACCGCGGCGACACCATCGTCGTCAAGGGCCCAACCGAACATTCCGACGATACCCGCAGCACCATTGCCACCATCGCTACGACCACCGAAAGAGCCGAAAGGCTCCTGGGCCAAGGCAGGGCTCACCAACATCAGAGAGCAAAGAATCCAACCAAGAGTGACGATATTTCGCCTCATGGCTCACTTCCTCCAGACCGGACCAATCCGTTTCTCCGGCCTCTTGCGCTGCGTCCGTCGATCCTGAGACTCGCCGGCGACAACGGCTGTCCAAGGCCGCACGGCGCCGAAAACTTAAAGTAAAGTCTCAACTATTCGCCCAATTCTATCGACTGTCAATGATTCTCGTCAATTTCCAAGCATCGCTCGGCAACACCCCGACACCAGCTCCGGAAGCTCATCGAGGTCATATCCCCCCTCCAGCACCATCATCAGCCGCCCTTCACAGAGCTCTGCACTGAGGGCGGCAAGACGACGCCCCCAGTCCGCAAAGCCCTCGGCACTGACCCGCATACCGCCCAGCGGATCGCCGCGCCAGGCGTCGAATCCGGCCGATACCAGCAGTACGTCGGGAGCAAAGCGCCGCAGGGCGGGGAACACGGACTCCTCGAAAACCCGTCCATACTCCTCATCCCCGGCCCCGGCCGCCATCGGCAGATTGAGGGTGGTACCGGTTCCGGCGCCCTGACCGCGTTCTTCGGCCGCACCGGTTCCCGGATAGAAGGGGAACTGATGGGTGCTGACGAAGAACACGTCGGAGCGCTCCTCGAAGAGATGCTGGGTGCCGTTGCCGTGATGGACGTCGAAGTCGAAGATCGCCACTCGCTGGCAGAGCTGCCGGCGAATCAGGTCCTGCGCCGCCACCGCGATGCCATTGAAGAAGCAGAAGCCCATGGCGCGCGCCTCCTCGGCGTGATGGCCCGGCGGCCGCACCGCCGCCATCGCCTTGCGGCCGGCTTCCGCCATCACCCAGTCCGCGCCCGCCAAGATGGCTTCGACCGCCCCCAAAGAGGCTTCGAAGGTCCCTGCTGACAGAGGGTTGTCGGCCGAATCGAGAAGACCGTCGCCGCGCTCCACAGCGCGCGCGAAGCGCTCCACATAGGCGCCGTCGTGAAGCGCCTCGACGGCCTCGCGGGGCCGCTTCGTGGGCTCCGTTTCGACGACCTCGAAGCCGTCCCGGCGCAACGCCGCGAGCACGCCCCGCAGGCGCTCCGGCTTCTCCGGATACCCCAGCGGAGCCGCGTGCTCCAGGCAGCGGGGATCCGTCACGATTCGCATTGACGCCATCATATCTCCGAATATCGTTGAGCGGCTATTCGCGAGCTCCGCAGACCGAAGGCGGTCTCCAGCGCCTGGCGCCAGCCCTCCGGCAACTCAGCCTCCTGGAGGCGCCGCCGCATGCGCCAGAGCAGAGAGTCGATGCTGGTCGGCGCCAGAGCACCGCGCAAAGCCCGCGAGACCTCGCGGCTGGTCCAGCCCTCGAGCAACACCCGGGCGCAGATCTCGGCATCACGCCAACCGGCCGGGCCACGCCGGGCCAGGCGACGACAGGCCGCGACGAACTGCCGGCGACGCTCCGCCCCCAGCACCGTCTGCTCCGGCGAGTCCGCCGCCACCAAGGAATGCTGCGCCGAAGCCCAGCCGGTCCGCACCCAGCCACCGCCGCGTTTGCGGGTTCGTCGAGAGCGCTGACGATCCAGCAGCACATGGCGAGCCACCCGCTGCAAGTAGACCACCACCTGCCCTTCCCCGAGCTCGAGCAGCGGCACGACACCGCGCTCGAAGAGCCGACAGTAAACCTCCTGAATCACATCCTCGCAGCCCTCGCTCGCCGCCCTCCAGGTGCCCCGACGGCGAGCGACGATTCCCGAGACCACTCGTTCGAGGAGCGCTCCGTAGCGCTCCACGAAGACCTCTTCCGCCGTGCCATCGACGGTTTCTTTCGACTGGACCATCTTCCGCTCCTTCCTGTCTTGGAGCGGGGGCGGGGCTCGGGCATCCGGGCGCACCTTCGAGGCCGCTGCCGGTCGGCGGTCCTACCTCCCGACCAGCGGGATTCTCAAATCGCCTCGGCAGGAACCTGCTGAGGCGTCAGCGCGATCGCTGCGCGAGCTCGAGGGAAAAGTTGGAGTCGGTTTCCGCGGCTGCGGGACCGACAAGGCAATTAGAAAATACCACAGCAACCAGACCGGTGCCGAGGAAGTGGCGTATCGGCCTCTCCGCGGACCTCGGCTCAGGGTAGACTGCGCCTTCCATGGCGGGCCCGCGGACATCCCCAAGCCGACCCTTCGCGGCCGACAGCCGCCTCTTCCTGCTGGCCGTCTCGATCACGGCCCTGCTAATGACCGCCTGTCGCGAGACGCCGCCAGCGCCCCCCGAGCCGGCGCGCGGCCTGAAGGCGGCGGCCGAGGGCTGGAACGTCGTGCTGCTCTCGGTCGACACGTTGCGCGCCGACCGCCTCGGCGCCTATGGCTACGAGGGCCGGCCGACCAGCCCTCACCTCGATCATCTGGTTGCCGGAGGGGTGCGCTTCGCGAACGCCCATGCTCCCCGCGCCCTCACCTGGCCTTCGATGGCCTCGGCCCTCACCGGTCTCTATCCCAGCGGCCACGGCTTGATCGAAAACGGCTACTCGCTTCCGGACGATCTCGCCACCCTACCCCTCGTCCTCGAAGCCGCCGGCTACCGCACGGGCGCCTTCCTGAGCAACATGTGCCGGGCCAATCACCGCGGCTGGGACGACTTCTCCTGTAGTGGCGGGCAAGACGGGAAAGCGGTCAATCAAGCCCTCGAATGGCTCGCCCAACCGGCCGGTGAAGAGCCCTTCTTCCTCTGGGTCCACCTGTTCGGACCGCATTCGCCCTACTACAACGGCGGCGATCTCGCGGCGACTCAGCTCGACCCCGGGTACCAGGGCATCCTAGGGCCGAAGAAGTGGCGCCTCGATCAGGTGATGAAGCAGCGCCTCGCCCTCATCCCGCGCGACCTCATCCACCTCGACGCTCTCTACGATGCCGCCGTCATCGGTACCGACCGCTTTGCCGGCCGTCTCCTCGACGAGGTGAAGCAGCGGCCCAACACCTTGATCGTCTTCCTCGCCGATCACGGCGAGGAGCTCTACGAGCACAACGGCTACCTCTACCACGCCTGCTCCGTCTACCAGACCACGCTCCATGTGCCGCTGGCCTTCGTTGCCGACGGCTTGCTGCCGAGCGGCGCCTCGGTGCCCCAAGACGTCGAGCTGATCGACATCCTGCCCACCATGCTCGACCTCCTGGGCCTGCCGGCACCGCCGGACCTCCACGGTTCCTCGCTGGTGCCCTACCTGCAGCGACCCGGGGAGGGCGGTTCCGGCAAGCCGGCCTACTCGGAGTACGGCGACACGCGCATCCACACCGTGGTCCACGACGGCTGGAAGCTGGTCGACAACCCCGACAACGTCCAGCCGGTGTGCATGGCCGGCGTGCCGTTGGACCACTACCCCCTCGAGCCGGTCGAGCTCTACGACCTGCGGCGGGATCCCGGCGAGACGGTCAACGTCGCCGATCAGCACCCGGCCCGAGTCGTCGCCCTACGCGAGCTCATCGCCCATCGCTTCGCCGGCCTGCGCAACCGCTCGACGCCCCAGGACATCCCGGATGACCTGCGCGAAGAGCTCGAGGCCCTCGGCTATCTGGCGAACTGAAAAGCAAAAGCCCAGCGGCAAGGCGCTGGGCGCGGGAGGGGGACCGGGTTTGACGAGCCCGGTTCGGCGGCGGATCGCCGCGATGGACTAACGCAGCTTCTCTTCGACGAACTCGACGTGCTTGCGCACCTTCGGATCGTACTTCTTGAGCCGCAGCTTCTCGGTCGAGAGCTTCTTATTCTTGGTGGTGGTGTAGAAGTAGCCGGTGCCAGCAGACGAAACCAGCTTGATCTTGTCGCGCATAATGCCTCCTCGCGCCCGCGGCCCGAAATGACAAACGCCCGTACCGTACGGGCGCAAGGTCGAGCCTTGGGGACGTCGTTTGTTCCTTCGCGTTCGCTCTGAGACACCTGCCTCGCAGCGAAACCTCCGCACCCTATCCCGCCCCGGGCTCCTGGTCAAGATCGAGCGGAGGAACGTAGCCCCTAGGAGCGGGCGGAACGAGAAGCCTTGTCTGCGATCTCTTTCGGGAAGCCTCGAGGCGACACGCCCCGGGATGAACACGTCCATCGAGCGCTATGCGGCCGGGAAAGCAATGCCGGGAGAGCGCGTCCGGCCTCGGCGCTCACGCCGTGGGGCCCGGCGGCGGCTCAGCCGCCGCGACGGGAGAGGAGGCCCAAGAACCGCGCTTCTTTGGGCCGGAGCGGGACGCGCAGTCAGGGGCGCTTAGCCCGGGACGCGCAGTCAGGGGCGCGTAGCCCCTCTCGAAACAAATAGCTAGCAGCGCTGGAAAAGTCGCGAAGCGGACTTTTTCAGCAGCCTGCTAGCAGGTTGCCGATGAGTTTTTCAGCAACCTGCTAGGCTTCTGCAGTGTCGCCCACGGTTCTGCGGACTGGCCCTTATCGTCTCTTTTTCTTCAGCAATGAAGGACACGAGCCACCCATGTCCACGTCCAGCAAGACCGCATGCTCGCCAAGTTCTGGCTCAATCCGGTAAGCCTGGCGAGCTCGACGGGGTTTGCAGCTCACGAGCTCCGGCGGCTGCATCGGCTCGTCGAAGAGCATCGACAGAGAATTTTGGAGGCGTGGTTTGACTACTTCACTCGTTGAGCCCCAGGCTCTCGCCGAGCAGATCGAAGTCAGCGACAACGAATTGCTAGTCCATCTCGAAGACGGACGAACCCTGATCGTGCCGCTGGCCTGGTTTCCGCGCCTGCTGGACGCTTCTCCTGAAGCCCGCGCCAACTGGCAACTCCTCGGCCGAGGCGAAGGCAGTCACTGGCCCGACGCCGACGAAGACCTCAGCGTCGAGGGACTTCTCGTCGGCCGTAAGCTCGTTCAGCCCTCGCCGCAGGATCCATAAGACCTCCTCGGCAGGGGAGCCTCCCGAAGCACTCCTGACCCCGCGACGACCAGGGTTCGGAACGGGACGGGTGGGCTAAAACACTTCCTGGCTCCAGGCCGCGGTGTCGCCGGACTCGAAGCCATCGCCGAAGATCTCGCGACCGTCTTCGAGACCGTCGTCATTGGCGTCGGTGTACTCGACCGCACCGATGTCGCAGCCATCGGCGGCATCGGCGGTGCCGGGGTTGTCGAAGGGCCGCGCGAAGCCACGAGCATCCTCGGTCGCTGTTGAAACGACACAGCTTCCCTGGTCGAGGGCCGGGCTCGCGATGTCGGGCACCTGAACCGGCAAGCACAGGCCGTTCGGCAGCGGCACCGAGCAGTTCATCCGGCGTAGTGCACCGAGCAGGGGATCGAGGCCGGTCTGGTCACCGCTGGCCGAAAAGTCGCAGTTGTCCGGCGCCTCGACCAGATTGAATCCCTGACTGTCGCTGACCCCGAGACGGAAGCAGTCGTTGGCGATCGGCGAGCCACCGCCGTCGGCACGCGTGTTGCCCGCCAGGATGGAGTTATCGAAGGGAAAAACAGAGCCAACGAAGACGCCACCTCCGACGGCGGTGCCATCGCTTTCACCGCCGCTGCCGGCGATGACTCGATTGCCGGTCACGGTGACGTGGGACAGGCTGCCGTCGAAGATCGACATTCCACCACCGCTGGCCTGGCCACCCGAAGCGGTCGCGCTATCCCCGGCCCTGACCTCGTTTTCACTCGCCGTTGCGGCCGTGACCTCGAGCTCACCAATGGACCGCAAAGCGCCACCGTTCGCCCCCCCACCATCGCCGCTCGTGCCATCGCCGCCGCGAGTGCGGTTACCAACGAAGCTGACCTGCCGAAGAGATCCTCCGTTGTCGACCTGGGCGCCTCCGGCGGCAGCAAACCCACCGGTGACCCCGGAACCGCCGAAGGAGGAGTTGAGCTCGAAGAAGGCGCGTTCGATGTCGACGTCGACGGCTGACAGAGCGCCTCCCTGGGCTCCCCCTCCAGCGGCCGAGGTGCTATTCCCACCGACCGTCTGGTTGCGCTCGAACACCAAGCCGCTCCACGCTACCGGCGAGCTCCCGAATTCCCGAAAAACCGCTCCACCGAGCGCCACCCCACCGCTATCCCCGGTGCCGTCACCTCCAACCGCCGAGTTGCCGACGAACACGAGCTCCGTCAAGGTCGTCGAGGCCGCCACGAAGAGTGCCCCGCCTTCCGCTGCGCCGCCGGCGTTGCCGTCACCGCCCAGCGCCAGGTTCTCCTCGAAGGAGGTCTCGACGATGCTCGCCAAGGTCACCACGCCTGCCGCAATCGCGCCCCCGCGCGCCGCCTGACCGGCTCCACCGAGAGCCTGGTTGCGCCGGAAAGTCGATTCGGCGATCGTCGCCTCGACGATGGCGTTGGGTTCGAGATACAAAGCGCCGCCCTCGGCAGCTACATCAACGGTAGCGGCGGCATCTGCCCGGTTGTCCGCGAAGAGAGTGCCCGTCACCACCACCCCGGTCGAGTCCTTCTGCGCGAAAACAGCGCCTCCCCGGGTGGTACTGGATCCCGGGCTCGCCTGGGCCTGGTTGGCGATCAGACGGCAGTCCTCGAGCTCGAGGCCGGCCTCCACCCGAACGGCGATGGCTCCTCCCCGTCCAGCACAACCGCCCTGCAAGGTCAGCCCGCGCAGGATCAGCCGCCCCCCCGTGAGGACATTGAACAGACGGAAGAAGTCGGGTCCATTGGCCACGCAGCCGAGGCCGCTGTCGCGCTCAATCAGGCTGGCGGTGCCGGCTGCGATGACCAACTCGCTGGTGACGTCCGGCAAGCCGGCGAAGTCGCCGGAGAAAGCCGAGGAATTCACCGTATCCGCCACGGTCAGGGTGACCGGGCTGTCGAGCACCAAGGTCTCGACGCCTCCAGAACCGGTGCAGGCGCCGACGTCGCTGTTCGAGTTCGCCGAGAGAATCGCATCGGAGAGGGTACAGACACCGTCGATCACGATCGTTCCGCCGAACGGATCCACCGACAGCGAAAAGGTGTCGATACCCATCAAGCCTCCCGCATCGGTGGCGGTGACCATCACCGAGTAAGGCGAAGCCGCGGCTTCCGCCAGGGTCGGCATGCCCGAGATGAAACCACCGCCCGTGATGCTCATCGAGTCGGGCAGGCCGGTCGCAGAATAGGTCAGAGCACCGGGCTCGAAATCGAAGAAGCTCGCCGCGACATCCAGCTCGAAGAGGGCGCCGGCATTCGCCACCTGATCCGCAATCGGTGGCTCGACCGCCGGGGCACCATTGATGGCGAGAACCGACGAAGCCACGTCCGCCGCGAACTCGAGGGACAGCGGCAGGTCGGTGGTGGCCATTTCGCCGGTCGAAGAGGCGCTGGTGAGATGACTCACCTGAAACGAGTCCGGGGCCTGAGAGCCGGCATTCGAAGCGAAATCGGCCGCCAGCCACCAGGTCGTGTTCACACCAACGGCGATCTCGAGAGCAGGATCCCCATCGACGAGGGTGAGGGTCAAAACCCCCTCGGTGGGCGCGAACGGTCCCGCGGCGACGAAGAGCTCCGCATCGTCGCCACCCGGTTCGAACTCGCCATCGCCATCGTCGAGATAGAGACGAAGTCGATCGACCAGGACATTGAGCTCGGCGTCGGTCAGCGGGTCGGCAGCGTCATCCTCGAAGCGAAGCTCGAGGGTCGCCAGCTCGGCGGAACCGTCCCTAGAGCGGCCGCGGTGCGCGCCATCGATGCGCAGCAGCAGGACGTCGCCTGCGCCTTCGTTGGGAGTCGGCTCGGCCACCGCATCGAGGGTCGGCAGCGCGAACTGACCGCCCTGGTTCTCCCACCAGGTGAACTCGCCCGAATCTTCTTGCGCCAAGATCCAGTCGAGGTCGCCGTCGCCGTCGACATCGCCGATCTCCTGATTCTCTGGATCGAGCTGGCCGTTGGCGACCGGGTGGAGCACCCAACCACCATCGCTCGGTGAACCATCGTTCTCCCACCACAGAAGCGCCGCGCTGTCGGCGTCTTCGGCACCGAAGAGATCGAGATCGCCGTCCCGGTCGGCGTCGGCCAGGCGAACCCTCAGCGAGGTCACGACGGCAGTGTCCGCGACCCGCCTCGTCCAGCCACCATCGAGGGGCGAGCCGTCGCTCTCGAACCACACCAGCTCGGCAACGTTGTCGTCCACCGCCATGATGTCGGGATCGCCATCGCCATCGACATCGCCGACGGCGAGATTCTCGGCGTCGAAGGCCGCGGCGACGTCTCGGCGGGTCCAGTCCGGGCCTTCCGGCGTGCCGTCGTTCTCCCACCAAACCAACCCGGCGGCGGAGAATAGATCGCTCTTCCAGCGGCCGACGAGATCGTGATCGCCATCCCGGTCGAGGTCGACCAGCACCGGATCGGCGGCCAGACCGGAGGTGATGATCTGGGTCAAAGTCCAGACACCGGTCGCGGGATTGCCATCGTTCTCCAACCACAGGAGCTCGTTGGAGGCGGTGTAGAGAACGAGGTCCGGGTCGCCGTCGCGATCGACGTCATCGGGCATGGTGCCGATCACCAGCAGATCCGCAACCAGCTCCCTCTCGGTCCAGCTATCGTGGACCGGGTCGGCCGGGTTCTCGAGCCAAGACAACCGAATTGGATTGCCGAGGGTCGCAATGAGATCCGGATCGCCGTCCTGATCCAAGTCCTCCGCCGCCAGCCCGAGGGCGAAGTCCACCGCCTGAATCGTGGTCTCGCTCCAGCCACCGTCGCGCGGCGTGCCATCGTTCTCCATCCACAGCACCGACGTCGGACTGCCGCCGTCGGCCACCAGATCCTGGTCGCCGTCGAGATCGACGTCGACCAGAATCGCCGTGTCGCCGTCATCGCCGCTCGCCAAGATCGTCCGCTCGGTGACGTACAGAGCGCTGCGATGCAAGGTTTCGTTGGGCCACCAACGGATGGCGTCCACACCATCGCCTGCACCGGTGACATCGAGATCGCCGTCGCCATCGAGATCGCCAGCGGTGAGCAGGAAGTCGTCGTCGAGGTCGAAGATGCGTTCAGCCCAAACGGTGCCGTCGCCGGCGCTGTTCTCCAGCCAGCGTGCCGCGCCACTCGCCTGCACCAGGACATCGAGATCGCCATCGGAGTCGAGATCCACCGCCGACACGCCGACGGCGCTCGACGCGGTGAGAGTAATCGGCTGCTCGCTCCAGGCCGAAGCATCGCCGACCGTGTTCTCCCACCACGAGACCACCACCCCCGAGTTGCCGGTCTGCAGCAGATCCTGGTCGCCATCGCCATCGAGGTCGGCACTGGCGACACCCCCGGTGAAGTCGGCATCGAGGGTGGTCTGGCACCAGGCACCGGCACAGGCACCGGCGCCATCGAGATTGTTCTCGAACCAGACGAGCCCCTGAACCGAGGCCGACCCGCCAAGAACGTCGAGATCGCCGTCGCCATCGAGATCCGCCAGCGCCACGGCTTGGGCTTGCGCGATCGCGCTGGCGATCACGTGGGAGGTCCACGAGCTGGCGCTACCATCGTTCTTGTACCAGACGAATTGGTTCGCCAGCCTCAGCGCCGCCACCACATCGAGATCACCATCACGGTCGACATCCGCCACCGCCACATCGCTGGCGCCGCTGGCGGCGGCGGAGACCGTTGCCTCGCAGAAGTCCGTGCCGCAAGCCAGGCCGGAATCGATGTCGTTCTCCCACCACAGAATCGCGCCATCGAAGAAAACGGCGGCCAAAGCGTCGAGATCGCCGTCGCCATCGAGATCTGCCGCCTCGACGTCGAGAGGCAGGTCGGCATTGAGGTTCAGATCGTGTCGGCTCCACGTTGAGCCGTCACCGAGGGCGTTCTCCCACCAAACGACATCGTCGACACTCGCGATCGCACCCAGCAGGTCGAGATCGCCATCGCGATCGAAGTCCGCCGTCACCACATCGCGAGCGTCGGGGAGGCCGGTATCGACATCGACGGATGAACCGAAAGGCACGTCGGCCCAGGCTGGAGTGGTCAGAAGGCTGAGCGAGACTGAAAACAGCAGAAGCGAGAACAGGGTGCGGCAAACTTTCGACGACATGGCAGGCCCTCCAGTGGATTTCGAAGGCCCTCCCAGGGCCCTCCCATCCGCGACAGCGCAGCAGCGTCGAAAACGGTCTCACCGGTCGAACCGGAGAGTCGACCGCGATGGCTGGAAGAGTGCTCAGCGGCGCGGCAGCTTGGCCAGCTCGGCCGTCACCTCGTCGAGGCGCCCCGGCGCCTCGGCATCGCGGAAGCGTGCCCTGGCCTGCTGCAAGGCGGTGCGCGCCTCGCCGGACCGGCCGAGGGCCGCCAGGCTGCGCCCAAGGCCGAGGTGGCAGTCCCCGAGATCGCTCGCCAGCGGCTCTTCGAGGCTGGCGACCAGAGCACAGGCGCGGCGAAAGGAGACTTCCGCCCGCGCGGGTCGCCCCACCGCGAGGTAGACGGTGGCGAGTTGCTGGGGCACCTCGAAACCATTGCGGTAGACCTTGGCACCGCTGCGCTCCAGCAAGGCCGCGGCAGCCTCGAGCAAGTCGATCGCCTCCGGAGCCCGTCCGGGATCTCCCTGCCAGATCGTCCAGGCGAGCTCATGGAGGTCCTCGGCCAAGGCCGGGTGATCCGGCGGCAGGCGCTGACGCCGGGTCTCGAGGCTGCGCCGGAGCCAGTCTTCGGCCTCCTCGTAACGACCCTGCGCGCGCCGCAAGCGCCCAAAGGCGCCCAAGGTCTCGGGCAGCTTGTAGCCATCGGAGAAGGAGTAGCGTTCGCCCAGAGCGAGGCTGCGCTGAAGGCTCTGCTCCGCCGCCACCAGCTCGCCGAGACGAATCTCGCCGTTGCCGATGAAGGTCCAAAGGACGGTCAGCCGGCGATGCTCCGGGCCGAGCTGGCGCTCGAGCGTGTCCGCCGCTCGGCGATAGAGCTCGATACCGTCCCGCCACTCCTGGCGCAGGTAGGCCAGCCCTCCCCAGCCGATATCGGTCAAGGAGCGCATTGCGAACACCCCTGGGGCCTCGGCGGGCAGCCCGGCGAGCAGCTCTTCGCTTTCCTCGAGCCACTCCTTCACCCGGACGGTGCGTCCGGTGTAAAGGGCTGCGATCGCCCCTTCGGCGAGCAGTTGCACGCGCCGTACGGTGTCCTGCCCATCGTCGACCTCGCCGTGCAGCCTCAAGGCTTCTTCCGCCACCGCCACGGCGTCGTCGTAGCGCGCCCGCTTCCAGTGCACGCTGATCCAGGTGCCGAGGGCATCGACGCGCTCCGAACGGGTGTCCCCATCAGCCCTTTCGAGCAAGGCGGAGGACTCCTGCAGCAGCCGGTCGGCGCGGTCGAGCTCACCCCACTCGGCGTAGATCCCGGCGAGCTTCGAGAGCAGGACGCCGCGCGCCCTGGGCTGGTCCTTCAAGCGCGATCCCAGCGCCTCGCCGCTGCGATTCAACAGCTCCGCGGCGGTGGTCTGGGAGACATCGTCGGTGCCCTCGGAGACGGTGAACAGGTCGACGAAATAGTCGGCGAGCTGATCCGAGCTCTGACGCGCCCGCTGCGCCTCCGCCGCCTCGACGTTGGCGCGCTCGGCCTCGCGGTTGGCGCGCAGCAAGCCGAGCGTCGTCCCCACCATGCCGATGGCGAGAGCGACCAATACGACGGCGGCGGCGATGAACCGGCCGCGATGGCGCCGCGCCAGCTTGCGAAGCAGATAGCCGGTCGAGGGTGCCCGCGCCGTCACCGGCTGGTTGGCGAGAAAGCGCTCGAGGTCGTTGGCGAGCTCACCGGCGGAGGCGTAGCGCTCGCCGGGAACGAAGGCGAGGGCCTTCAGGGTGATCCAGTCGAGATCACCGCGCAGCCGCCGGGTCAGCTCTGGTGGCTGCAGGCTCCTCTGCCGCGCCGCCTCGCCCCGCACCCCGGGCTCGAGCCCGCTCACCCGGGTGCTCGGCCGCGTCACCGCCACGTCCGCCGACCGCTCGAGGGTCGCCGTCGCCAACGACTGCTCCGGCCAGGGCAAGTGGCCGGTGAGGAGCTCGAAGAGCAGAACTCCGAGCGAGTAGACATCGGACCTCGTGTCGACATCACCGCCCAGACCCAGGGCCTCGGGACTCATGTAGGCCGGGGTCCCGACCAGGCGGTCGCCGGTCGCCAGAGTATCGCCGGCAAGGGCACCGTCCAGGCCCTTGGCGATGCCGAAGTCGATCAGCTTGGGAACGGGCCGTTGGTCGATCTCCGTCACCAGCACGTTCGAAGGCTTGATGTCGCGGTGCAACAACAGCTTGCGGTGAGCGTGCTCGACCCCACGACAGACCTCGATCAGCAGCCCCAAGCGGGCCTCGAGGGAGAGGGCCCGCTGGTCACAGAAGTTGGTGATCGGCGCCCCGTCGATCAGCTCCATGGCGAAGAAGGGCTCGCCTTGATCGGTCGTCCCGGCTTCGAGGATCTTGCCGACATTGGGGTGGGCGAGACGCCCCATGGCGAACATTTCGGCGCTGAAACGGGCCCGCCCGGAACTCGGGAAGCGCAGAATCTTGACCGCCACCTCTCGTTCGACCGGGGCGGTCTGCTGCCCTCGGTAGACCCGCCCCATGCCCCCTTCCCCGAGCAGCTCGACCAGCCGATAGGGGCCCACCTGCCGCGGCAGCTCGGCGGGTCCGACCACCAGGCTCGGAGTGACCAAGAAATCATCGCCGCGTTCTTCCCGCGCCGCCAAGCGCAGTCGCACTTCCCGCGCCAGGTCGGGCTCGCTGGCCGCGAGGATTGCCTCCCGCTCCGCCTCCGGAACCGCCACCACCCGCTCGATGAGGGCGTACAGCCGGCGATCGAAGTCGGCCGCCTCGCCCCGCGGCCCGGTGCTCGAATCGCCGTCCGTCATCGTCCGAGCTCCCCGCTCAACCAGACCCGCGCCGCCTCCCAATCGCGCGCCGCCGTCGCCCGCGAAACACCCGCCACCTCCGCCGCTTCAGCGAGGGTCAGGCCGCCGAAGTAGCGCAGCTCCAACAAGCGAGCCGGTCGCGGCGCAAAGGCCGCAAAGCGCTTCAGAGCACGGTGCAGATCCAGCACCTCCACCTCCGGCCCCGGCGCTTGCCGAACATCCGTCTGCAACGTCATGCGGTGGTTCGGAGAAGGCCGCTTCTCGGCACGCAACCGGCGCGCGTGATCCACCAACACGCGCCGCATCACTCCGGAAGCCAGGGCGAAGAAATGGGCCCGATCGAGGGCCTCCGCCTCGGCCCCGAAAAGGCGCAGGAAGGCCTCGTTCACCAACTCCGTGGGCTGCAGCGTGTGCCCCACCCGCTCGCGTCGCAGGTAGGCCCGGGCCAGCCGGCGCAGCTCGTCATAGACCAGCGGCAGCAGCTCCCCGGCAGCCTCCTCGTCTCCGCCTCGCCAGCGGGAGAACAGGCGCGTCATGTGTCCAGCAGAAGGGTCGATCATGGCCGAGAAAAATCCGCTGAAGGGAGGGCAACGGACCGCCTTGAATTCTAGCCCGGATTTCCACCGGGCGTCGCCAGTGGGCGAGCAAACCGGGCTCGCGACCCCATCGCCGAGATCCCGCCAACCCACCGCCTGATCGCACTTGCTGTAACGCCCACGACAACAGAAATCCCTAACTCCCTGAACAACTCAGAAAGGAAACTCCCCAATGTTGATAGAACGGAAAAGTCATCCGGTGTCGGCGTCCTTGTCGAACCGTGGCGGTTCAATCCGGCTCGATGCCGACAACCCGGCGGTTGGTTACTGGGACTGGATCGGCGTCTACCAGGGCTCCTACCCGAGCGACCCCTCCTCCAACCTCGTCACCTGGCAATGGGTCAGCCGGCTCCCCGACACCCTCGGCACCCCGTGGCGCTCCAACCTCCTGGTCGCCTACGTGGGCTGGGACTACCGAGCCGGCCGCTACGTCTACGTCGCCCGAGACTCAGCCCAGCGGACCAGTTCCTCCCGCCCCGACATCCGAGCCACCGACAGCTTCGAAGTCACCGTCACCCTCGACCGCGACCCGGCCAACCGGATCATCCTCGGGGGCACCACCGACAGCGCCGTTGGCTACTGGGACTGGGTCGGCCTCTACGCCGGCCAGGTTCCCGACGACAGCTCCGGCGTCATCTCCCACTGGCCAACCGACCACAGCGACAGCCGCTACGTCACCAGCGGCCTGCCCCAAGCCATCGGCCAACAGTGGCAACCCGGCTTCCTCGCCACCTACGTCGCCTGGGACTACCGACGCAGCAGCTACGTCAACCTCGCCGAAACCACCCTCATCACCATCTGAGCGGAGCAGCTCAAAAACCGCCCGGCCAACCCGCCGGGCGGCACCCCAGAATGAAGCCCGAGGCGCCCGCAAGGGCGACGAGCCCCGGACCGAAGCACCGAGACGCCCAAAGGGCGGCGAGCCCCGGACCGAAGAACCGAGGCGCCCGAAAGGGCGACGAGCCCCGGCTCAAAGCATGACCAGAAGAGGTCGCTCACGAGAAAAGGGACTCGCTCCAAGCGAAAAAGCTCCCCGGAGGGAGCTTTTGAGATTTTTTGCTAATATCCATGTACGCGTTGTTACAGG